>CAZACZ010000003.1:32931-43961 GCA_964483695.1 uncultured bacterium
GGCGTCGGTTGGTGACGGCGTCGGTCTGGAACGCTGCGCCCGACGGACGCGAGTGCGCCGCGTGGGCGCCGCTGCAGCGCCGGCCGGGCGAACGGGCGCCTCAGCGAAGGACGGACAACGCGGCCGGCCGCAGCGACACGTGGAACGTCGCGGCGGGCGGGACCTGCTCGCCCTCGGCATGGGCGTGCTGCGGACGCTCCCAGGCGAGCGTCACCTCACGACCGCGGAAGAGATGCACCTTCGGATGGCCCAGGTGCCGTCCGCGCATCACGCTCGGCAGGATGCCGAGGGTGCCGAGCTTGCCGAAGTCGCCCGCCACGATCACGTCGAGCACCCCGTCGTCGTTGCGAGCGTCGGGCGCGAACAGGAAGCTCCCCCCGGTGCGCGGTCCGTTCTGGCACGCCACCAGCAAGGCGCGACCCTGGTACACGCGGGTGCCGTCGATGGTTACGGTCACCGGGCAAGGGTCCAGCCGCCCCAGTGTGGTCACGACGGCGTAGAGGTACGCGCCCAGACCCTTGAACTGCTTCGGCGCGAGCGCCACCCGGTGCGCGACCTCCGCGTCGAACCCCACCCCGAGCGCGTTGACGAACGGTTCGTGATCGACGACGCCGACGTCGATGCGGTGCACCGAGCCGCGCAGCAGACGCGCCAACGCCGCGCTCAGATCATCGCGCGGGATGCCGAGCGAGAACGCGAAGTCGTCGCCGGACCCGACCGGGAGCGTCGCCAGGACGCGTCCCGGTTGAGGTGCGCCCGGCGCCTGCCCGGTGGTGACCGCGCCGAGGGAGGCGGCGCCAGGACCCCTGGCGAACGCCGGGTCGGCGTGCAGGATGCCGCGCGCGACCTCGTGCACGGTACCGTCGCCGCCCATGGCGACGACGGTGGCGCCTTCCGGCGTGGCGCGAGCGAGGTCGGTAGCGTGGCCTGGGCGCTCGGTGACGAGCACGTCGTACGGCACGCCTTCGGCGTCCAAGAAGGCACGCGTGCGCTCGAGCGCGCTCGCGGCGCGGCCGCGTCCCGCCACCGGGTTGACGATCAAGTAGAGCACGTTCGGCGGCGATTCTATCCGATGGGCATCGTGCACGGGCGGGACACACGGGAGCGGTAGGATGAGCCATGCCGCGGACCGTCGAGCTGTTCGACTTGGAGCGCGTGCCGCCGGAGCTTCGCGATCTCCTCGCGGTGGAGCACCCGTGGGAGGTCCTGGCGCGACTGGACGCCTTCGGCGCCAGCCTCCTCGACGACCGCGTCGGGACCGTGCATCCGACCGCCATCGTCGAAGGGCCACTGGTGGTGGAGGAGGGGGCCGAGGTCGGCCCCTACGCCTACCTGCAGGGCCCCGTGTACCTGGCTGCCGGCGCGCAGGTGGGGCACGCCGCCTACCTGCGGGGGCCGGTGGTGATCGGACCGGGCGCCAAGGTGCTGCACGCCAGCGAGGTGAAACGCTCGCTGCTCCTCGGCGGTGCCCGCGCGCCGCACTTCAACTACGTCGGCGACAGCGTCCTCGGTCACGACGTCAACCTCGGCGCCGGGGTGAAGCTGGCCAACTTCAAGACCTTCGGTGACGAGGTGCGGGTCGGCGGCGTGGGGACCGGGCTGCGCAAGTTCGGCTCGGCGCTCGGCGACGGCGTGTCGATCGGCTGCAACGCCGTGCTGGCGCCCGGCACCGTGGTCGGCAAGCGCACCGTCATCTACGACGGCGCCAGCGTGCGTGGCGTGATCGCAGCCGACCTCGTGGTGAAGCACCGCTCGACGCTCGAGGAGGCCCCTCGGCGCGCCTGAGCGTGCGAAGACACCGCGCCCCGGGCATCGACCATGCTTCCCCTCCGCGACGCCAACCCGCGCCACGCGTTCCCGCTCGTCACCTGGCTGCTGGTGCTGGCGAACGTCGCCGTGTTCGTCTACCAGCTCGTCCTCGGGGACAGCCTGGCGGCCGCGCGCTTCCTGCTCGAGTACGCCTTCATCCCGGCGCGCTTCGACGCCGAGCCGCTGGCCGCCGCCCCGACGCTCGTCACCTCGGCGTTCCTGCACGGCAGCCTGCTGCACCTGGTGAGCAACATGGTGTTCCTGGCGGTCTTCGGCGACAACGTCGAGGACCGCATGGGCCAGGTCGGCTTCGTGATCTTCTACCTGGTAGGTGCGGGGGTGGCGACGTTCGTGCACGGGTTGCTGGGCGGCGCACCGACCTCGCCGCTGGTGGGCGCCTCGGGCGCGGTGAGCGCGGTGATGGGCGCGTACATCGTGCTCTTCCCGCAGCAGCGGGTGCTCACGTTCATCCCACCGTTGCTGGTGCCATGGTTGGCGATGTCGCTCTTCGCCCGCGTGCCGCGCTTCTTCGCCCCGTGGCTGCCGGCGTGGCTGTTCATCGGCTACTGGGCGTTGCTGCAGTTCTGGGAGGCCAGCGCCGGCGTCACCGCGGGGCAGCCCGTGAACGGCGGCGACGTGGCGTGGTGGGCGCATGTGGGCGGCTTCGTCTTCGGCGTGGTGAGCGTCGCGCTGTTCGCACGACGAACCCGCCCGCGGGAGGAGCGCATCTGAGGGTCGTGCGCACCCGCCCCACGGGCGGTTCGAGGGCGCGGATCGCGCGCCGGGGCCCAGCTCAGCTGGCCGGTTCGATCAGACCGTAGTCACCGTCGCGGCGCAAGTAGATGACGCTGATGAGGTCGGTGTCGACGTTGCGGAAGACGTAGAAGCTGTGCCCGAGCGCTTCCATCTGCAGCGCGGCGTCTTCGGGCGCCATGGGACGGAGCACGTGCCGCTTCACGCGGGCGACGCGCGGGGCGCGCTCGGCGGCTTCGGGCTCGGCCGGCTCGGGGATGCCTTCGGTGCGTTTGGCGATGAGGCGGCCCTTGAAGCGCTTGAGTTGGCGCTCGAGCTTGTCGGTGACCAGGTCCACGGCGGCGTACGTGTCCTGGCCGCGTTCCTCGGCGCGGATCATGCCGCCGGGAACGTTCACTTGCACCTCGACCTTGGCCGGGTTCTCGGCGTTCTCGTTGGTGTCGTACGACATGACCACGCGCGCGTCGACGATCTGATCGGAGAAGCGGTCGAGCTTGGCGAGCTTGTCCTCGGCGTACCGGCGCATCGCGTCCGTGACCTCGAGGTTCCGACCGATCAGTTTGTAGATGTTCATGGCGCTCCCTTCGGGCGGGATCCGCCCCGCAGGTGGTCGTCCGGGCCTCGCCGCCTACTGCCCGGGAGTTCAGTCTACCACCGCCGTTCCCCCCTCCAGGAGGGCGCTTCGTCACTTGCGAAGCGCGTGTAGGCCGGGCTCCCTGGCCGTTCGGTAGCCGGTGGTACAGTGCGTTCACGTGGACAGCTACGACGATCCCACCGCCCTGCGCGACGTGCGCAAGCCCGAGGCCCCGGAGGCGTTGGCCGCCGGCGTGGCGACGGCGCAGGCGGGAACGAACGGAACAGCGGTCCAAGGCGGCGGGAGCGAGCGGCACGCCGCTAGCCGCATGCCGTCGCTCGAGAGCAGCATCCGGCACTGTCCTGCGGGCGAGGCCATCGAGATCTTGCAGGAGAAGTGGGTGCTGCACATCGTGCACGCGCTGCTCGGCGGCCCTAAGGGGTTCAACGAGCTCGGGCGCGAGGTGGGCGGCTGCAACCCCACCACCCTCACGCAGCGGCTCAGCCGGTTGGAAGCGATCGGGGTGCTGCGCAAAGACGTCCACTCGCAACTGCCGCCGCGTTGCTCCTACAGCCTCACGGACGCGGGGCGTGGCCTCGAGCGCGTCATCACCGCCATCCGCGCCTGGGCCTCGACCCACCTGACGGACGAGCGTCGCGAACCCGGCGCCTGACCCCGACGGAAGGTCGGTTAGCTCCCGTTGGCGCGCCCGCGTGCGCCACGACGACCCGCGCCGCGGTCGTCGCCACGCTGTGCGTCGCGCTGCCGCTCGAGGTCTTCGACCCGCTTGCGCAAGCGGTCGTTCTCGGAACGGAGCCGTTCCAGTTCCTGGCGTAGGTCCGCCTCGCCGCCACCGGGGGCGCTGGCCGCGTCGACCGTCCCCGCACCAGCCACCGCAGCTCCGCCCGGCACCACGCCTCCGACCTCGTCGAGGCTCACCAGCGTCTCGTCGAGCACCAGAGTGCTGCGTGCGCGCCTACCCGGCGTCGTGCCGGCCGGGTGCTGCGGCTCCGCCATCAGGCGGCGCACGCGTTCGCGCACGTTCTTGTCGCCCAGGGGCTTGGGGATCAGGAGGTCGACGCCGGCCGAGCGCGCCTTCGCTCGCACCACCGGCGCCACGCCCAGACCGTCGCGCATGGCGGTGGTCAGCACCACCGGCACCTGTGCGAGGCGCGACACCCGCTTGATGCGGTCCGTCACCTCGGCGCCGTCGAGGTCGGGCAGCTCGAACGCCACCAAGACCAGGTCCGGGGTGTGTTCCTTGAGGAGCTCCAACGCCTCCCGTGCGCTAGCGGCCTCGAGGAGCCGTGCGTTCGGGTCGGCGAGCAGCACGTCGACGAGTTGGCGCTGCAGCGGGTCGGGGTCGACCACCAGGATGGTGCGTTGCGCCATGCCGACGCCCTACGAGGCGCGCACGGGGAGGTTGGCGATCAACACCATGCGCTCCCCCTGCTGCTCGACCTTCACGTCGTAGTCCGTCTCTTCGGCCGGGAAGTACTTCTTGATGACGCTGAGCAACTCGCGCTTGAGCTCCTCCATGCTGCCCGGCGACAGCTTCGCGCGGTCGTAGGACAGCACCAACTTCAGGCGCTCCTTGAGGTGGTCCTTGCTCTTGCGCCGACCGAACAGCCCGAACATCAGGCTCCTCCGAACAGCCGCCGCAGGCTGGTGAAGAAGCCGCCCTTTTGCTCGAACGACGGGTAGGGCACGTCCTCGCCGCGGATGCGCTTGGCGATGTCGCGGAAGGCCGCGCCGGCGGCGACCTTCGGACCGTCCTCGAGCGATGCGGGGCTGCCGACGTTGGTGGACACCAGGATGCGCTCGTCCTCCGGCACGATGCCGATCAGCTTGACCCCGAGGATCTCGAGCACGTCGTCGACCTCGAGCATGTCGCCGCGCTTGATCATCTCGGGCCGAAGCCGGTTGATGATGAGCCGGACCTCGGGGATCTCGCGCGCTTCCAGCAAGCCGATGATGCGGTCGGCGTCGCGTACGCTCGACACCTCCGGGTTCACCACCACCAGGGCGCCGGTGGCGGCGCTGGCGGCGGTCTGGAAGCCCGACTCGATGCCGGCCGGGCTGTCGATCAGGACGCGATCGAACCCCTCGTCCTCGAGCAGGGCGCGCACCGTCTCCTTCATGCGCGACTCGGACAGGGCGCTCTTGTCGCGGGTCTGGGACGCCGCCAACAGGTGAAGCGTCTCGACGCGCTTGTCGCGGATGACGGCCTGGCGCAGCTTGCAGCGGCCTTCGAAGACGTCGATCAGGTCGTAGACGACGCGCCCCTCCAAGCCCATGACGACGTCGAGGTTGCGCAGGCCGACGTCCGTGTCGATGACGCAGACCTTCTCGCCCAGGCGCGCCAGGGCGGCCCCGACGTTGGCGGTGCTGGTGGTCTTGCCGACGCCACCCTTGCCGGACGTCACCACGATGGCTTTGGCGTTCACAGTTGCGGCTCCTCCTCGTGCGACGGCACGGTTCTGCCGGGACTATACCAGAGCGCCGGATGAGGTTCCGGCCCGACGCGCCCGGAGGTATGGGGGCGCCGGCGCGCGCACCGCGGCGCCGTCGCGGTTCGACACGACCCGTCCGCGGCTCACGCCGCGGAGAGACTGGCGTACTTCACCAGCAGCCGTTTCGCTCCGGCCTTCTCGAACACCACCGTGACCTCGGCGCGCGCTCCCTCGCCGCTCACCCCGACGACCGTGCCGAGGCCGAACTTCGGGTGCGTGACGCGCTCGCCGCCGCGGAACGCGAGGCCAGCCGAGGAAGGGTCGGCATTGCCCGGCACCGCTTCGGGCGCGCGCGGCGGCTGCCACACCGAGCGCGCGAACTTCGAGAGGTGGCGTGGGTCGTCCAGGTCCTGGCCGAACACGTCGGTCTCTTGCAGCAGGTCGGCGGGCACGTCCTCTAGGAACCGGCTGGGACGCGCCATCTCGGTGCGGCCGAAGGTCATGCGGGCCTCGCAGTGGACCAAGTAGAGCTCGTCCTGGGCGCGGGTGATGCCGACGTACAGCAACCGGCGCTCTTCCTCGATGTCCTGCAGGCTGCCGGTGGAGCTGCGGTGGGGGATGAGGTTCTCCTCCATGCCCACCAGGAACACGATCGGGAACTCCAGCCCCTTGGCGTTGTGGAGCGTCATCAGCGTGACGGCGTCGTCGATCTTCTCGCCGTTGACGGCCTCGATCGCTCGGTCGTCGGTGCTGGTGAGGAGCGCCGCCTCGTCGAGGAACTCGGCGATGCTGCCGCCGGCCTCCTGTTGCCACTCGGCCACGGCGTTGAGCAACTCGTCGAGGTTCTCCACGCGCGACTGCGCCTCGTGGGTACCTTCGGCCTTGAGCGCGTCGACGTAGCCCGTCTGGTCGAGCAGCGCCTTGAGGAACGTCGCGGCTGGCAACTCGTCGGCGGCGCGGCCCAGGTCGTCCACCAGCTCGACGAAGTCGGTCACGCGCTTGGCGGCTGGGGTGCCCGCCAGCACCTCGTCGGCGTGGCGGCACGCGTCGGCGAACGGCCGCTGCTGCCGAGCCGCCCACGCCGCTAGGTTCTGCTCGCTGGTGGTGCCGATGCCGCGCTTCGGGCGGTTCAGCACGCGGCGCCAGGAGACGTCGTCGGCGGGGTTGAGCGCGGCCCGGGCGTACGACAGGACGTCCTTGACCTCGCGCCGGTCGTAGAAGCCTACGCCGCCCACGATGCGGGCCGGGATCTGCGCGCGCCGCAGCGACTCCTCCAGCACCCGCGACTGCGCGTTGGTGCGGTAGAGGACCGCGAAGTCCTGGTAGTCGAGGGTGCGCTCGGCGCGCAGCCGCTCGATGGTGCGCGCCACGAAGTCGGCCTCGGCGCGGTGGTCGGCGGCACGGTACAACCGCACCTTCTGCCCCTCGCCCTTGACCGGACGAAGGCTCTTCTCGATGCGGCCCTGGTTGTGGCGGATGACGGCGTTCGCCACCGAGAGGACGCTGCCGACCGAGCGGTAGTTGAGCTCGAGGCGGTAGACGCGGGCGTCCTCGTAGTCGCGCTGGAAGTCGAGGATGTTGCGCACGTCGGCGCCGCGGAAGGCGTAGATGCTCTGGTCGGGGTCGCCCACCACCATCAGGTTGCGGTAGGTGTCCGCCAGTTGGTTGGTGAGGCGGTACTGGGCAGCGTTGGTGTCCTGATACTCGTCGACGTGGATGAAGACCGCCCGTTGCTGCACGCGCTCGAGCACGTCCGGATGGGTGTCGAACAGCTGCACGGTGCGGCCCAGGATGTCGTTGAAGTCGACCGCGTTGGCCTGCTCGAGCCGCGACTGGTACCGCTCGTAGACCTCGATGACGAGGTCGAGCGGCAGCCCGGACACGATCCTTCCCCAGGCGCGCTCCCCTTCGGTCTGCAGCTCGGTCGGGCCCCAGAGGTTCGACTTGGCCCGGTCGATGAGGGCACGCAGCGCGCGCGGGTTGGCGTCCGACAGGCCCTTGACGGTGCCCAGCACGTCTTTGAGCAGGTCGAGCTGGTCGCCGTCGTCGTAGATGGCGAAGCCGAGTTTGAGGTCGATGCGCTCGCCGTAGCTGCGCAGCACGCGCAAGCACGCCGAGTGGAAGGTGGACACCCAGAGGTCCTTGCCGCGTGGCCCGATGAGCGTCTCGACACGCTCTCGCAGCTCGCCGGCGGCCTTGTTCGTGAAGGTGACGGCCAGCACCTGCTGCGGCAGCACGTCGTGGTGGCGCAGCAGGTAGGCGATGCGGTGCACCACGGTGCGGGTCTTGCCGGACCCGGCGCCGGCCAACACCAGCGCGGGTCCTTCGAAGTGCGTGACGGCGGCGCGTTGTTCGTCGTTCAGGGGGTCGAGCAAGTCGTTCTCGGGCACGGCAAGGCAGCATACCGCGGGGGCGCGGAGGCTCCCGGTCGTGCGGCGGAACGCGCCTGCGGGGCCCACGAGCGCCCGCTGCGCCCGCGGTGCACGCGACCGCCAGGGCGCGCCGCGAGGCAGGCGCACCGGACGAGCGCCGACGGCCACGGTACGCTGGCCACCGTGATCCGCGGCATCTGCTTCGACCTCGACGGCACGCTCGGCAGCTACACCGGGGACTTCCCGGCGTTCCTGGGGCTCCTGCGGGCGGAACTCATGCTGCAGGCGTGCGACATGAATCGCTTCGCGACGGTGATGGCGGGCGAGCTTCGCCGCGACGGCCCGCTGACGCTGGAGCTGGCGCTCGCGCGCGGGCTCGAGCGGTTGCAGCAGCGGGTGCCCACCGACCTCCCCGCCCTCGCTGCGGCCGCCGTGCGGAGCTACGCCGAGGACGTCCGGCCGCGGCCCGGCGCCGGCGCCCTCCTGGAGCGACTGAACGCGCGCGGGGTGCCGTTGGCGCTGGCGTCGAACGGACCGATCGACATGCAGCGAGCGGCGCTGCGGACGCTCGGCTTCGAACGTGCCTTCCGCGCCGTGCTGATCTCGGGCGACGCCGACGTCGCGGCGCGCAAGCCGGCGCCGCGCATCTTCTCGCTGGCGTGCGTCGGGCTGGAGGCCGCGCCGGACCGGGTGCTGATGGTCGGCGACGACCTCGAGGCGGACGTTCGCGGGGCGCTCGACTTCGGCATGCCAGCCGTGTGGCTCCGGCCCGATGGGCACGAGGGCGACGGTGACGCGACGAGCGCCCTGCTCGAAGGGGCCGCGGTGGTGCGGGACGCCTTCGAGCTCGACGCGCTCCTGACGGAACGCTTCGGCCTGTGACGCTACCTGCGTCGAGTAGACTGATGCCATGAGCGAGACCGACCGCGCGTTCTACCAGGCGTGGGCTCAGCTGCTCGAGGGGATGCGGGCCTACGCTGCCGAGCGGGAAGGCGTCCTCTTCGAGAAAGAAGCCGACTTCACCGACTACATCTACCGCATGGCGCGCCCCTACGACCTCCCCACCACCGTCATGTCGGCCAGCCTCTCCCGCCCCGACGGCACGCCGGTGCTGATGGCGACGGCGAGCCCGCGCGCGGCGGTGTTCAAGGAAGTCGTGCTGCACCCGTTCGAGTCGCACGTCTACCGCAAGCTCACGTTGGCCAAGGACGGCAGCGGCCTGGCGGAAGGCAAGCGCGCCTTCACCCAGGAGATGCTCTACCACCTCGCCGACGACCTGTTCGGCGTGGTGGCGCACGCCTGAACACCACGGCCCGCCGGGCGCCGAGCGGTGGAGGGTGCCGATAGACTTCGGCATGGACCCGATCGCCTGGCTTCGCGTACCCGAGACCGACGAGCTCCCCGAGGACCTGCAGACCTTCTTCGCCAAGGCGGAGGAGAAGCTTGGCCACGTCCCGAACGTGTTCCCGGTGTTCTCGCTGACGCCCAGGCACTTCCAGCTCTGGTTCCGGTACTACGACCACCTGATGCGCGACGAGGAGGCGAGCGCTCTCTCGCGCGCCGAACGCGAGATGATCGCGGTGGCGGTGTCGAGCGAGAACCGCTGCGAGTACTGCCTGGCGTCGCACGGCGCGTACCTGCGCGAGCTCGAGCCGGACCACCGCAAGACCGACCTGATCGCGCACAACTACCGCCGGGCGGACGTCAGCGAGCGGGAACGCGCCATCCTCGACTTCGCCGTTCGCATGACCACCGACTCGCACACCATGTCGCCCGCGGACCTAGAGCCGCTTCGCGCCGTCGGCCTCGGCGACGAGGCGATCTTCGAGGTGGCGCAGGTGGCGGCGATGTTCAACTTCACCAACCGGCTCGGCAACGCGCTGGGATGGCGCCCGAACGAGCGGTACTACGCGACGCAGCGGCCCTGACGCCTTCGACGGCGGCGCGGCCCGGCAGGGTGCGGTTGGCGGGCCCGCGCGGTCGGAGCCACCCCCGCGGCGTGGAGCTGCCCGGCCGATCCGCGCGCTCCGCACCGCTACGGCCGTCCGAGGCGCTTCGCCAGCCGCTCCGCCAGACGCCCAGCCAAGTACCCGGCCGTGAGGAACCCCCGACCGGCCATGGCGCCGAAGAGCGTCAGATGCGGATGCAACCGCCGCACCACCGGCACGCCCGAGGCGCGGCGTACCCGGACGCCCGTCCAACTGGCGAGCACCTGGCCCTCCGTGGCGTCCGGCACGAAGCGGGCGAGCGCTTGGCGGAGCGCGTCCGGGTCGAGGTCGTGGGGCGCCACGTGCCCGCCGTTGACCATCGCGACGGCACCGTCGAAGGCGGCGTTGACGGCCCCGGCGATCGGGTAGGGCAAGGCCGGTGCGGCGCCGTGGGGCGCGGGAAGCGCCAGCACCAGTGCGGCCCCTGCCGCACGCTCGAGGCGCGGTAGGCGCACGCCCGCTACCTCGTCCGCGCCGGCCGCCAGGACGAGGTGCGCCGCGCGCACGCGGCGCTCGTTGCCGCCGTCCGGGTCGCGCAGGACGGCCTCGATGGCGTCGTCGCGGCACGTCACCCGCACGACCTCGCGGCGCTCCAGGAGACGCGCGCCGTGCGCCCGAGCCGACCGCGTCAGGGCATGCAGCAGTTGGGCAGGCTCGACCCAACCGCCGTCCGGCACCAGCATCGCGCCATGCGGCGCGCGGTACGCCGCCGGCAGGTCGCCGGGCTCGAGCCACGTCGGCCCGTCGAGGGCCTGCCACGCGCGTGCTTGCCGGGCCCCGGTCGCGATGCGGAGCACCCCGCTGCGGTGGGCGCCCGAAGCGAGGTCGGCGCGTTCCAGCGCCCCCACGACCTGCCAGAACTCCGCCAGCCCGGCACGGTCGAGGGGCGTGGCGCGGCCGGTGCGCCCACGATGCGGGTTGAGCAGCGCAGCCGGCAGGCTCGACGCCCCCTGCACGCCGATGCGTCCCCGTTCGACGACCAGCACCTCGACGCCGCGCCGCGCCAACGCGAACGCGACGCTGGCGCCGGCGATGCCGGCCCCGACGACGAGCACGCCGGCGTCGTTCGCCCCGGCGTCGT
>CAZACZ010000003.1:44061-96504 GCA_964483695.1 uncultured bacterium
CGCCCCGGCGTCGTCCGCCCCGGCGTCGTCCGCCCCGGCGTCGTTCGCCCCGGCGCCGCCTTCTTCGCCGGCGCGGTGGCTCGGCCGCTCGGCCACCAGGACCTCGCGCTTGCCCCCAACGGGTCCGCTCACCTTGCGCACCACCAGGCCCGCGTCCGTCAGAGCGCGGCGCACGACGCCCGCCACGGTGTAGCTGACCAGGGCGCCGCCGGGCGCCAGCACACCCACCAGGCGCGTCAGGAACGACGGCGTCCACAAGGAGGGAACGACGGCGGGGCTGAACGCGTCGTGGTAGATGGCGTCGACGCACGCTCGGCCGTGGCCGGCCAGGTCCGAGAGCGCCAGCGGCTCGGTGGCGTCGCCGATCCATAGGTCGAGGGTGACGACGTCGTGGCGGAAGCGGAGCCACCCGGGTCCGGGCGTCTCGGGCAGGGTCTCGCGCCAGCGCAGCAAGGCGGCGGGCACCGGCGACGGCGCCAGCGCGCCCGGGTAGTCGAGCGCGGCCAGCGTGGCGCTGGAGGGAAGGTCGGTCTCGATCGCGACGTAGTGCAAGCGGCTGCCGTGCGCCACCGCCATCGACGCGGTGACGAGGAAGTTGAGACCCGCCCCGAAGCCGATCTCCAGCACCGTCGCGCTGCGACCGGCAGCGAGGCGTGCGGCCACGCCGCTGCCCTGGAGGAACACCGCGCGCGATTCGCTCAAGGCGCCGTGGCGCGACTTGAAGGTCTGGCCGTGCACCGCCGAGCGCAGCGTGCGCGAACCGTCGGCGGTGACGACGATCTCCGGACCCCCCTCGCGTTCGCGCTGCACGCCGTCACGATACCGCCGGTGTCGCCCGCACCAGCGTTCTCACCTTCGGAGGCGCTACGCTGACGACGACTATGGTTCGTCGCACGAGGTCGGTTCCGGAGTCATGGGTCGCGCGTTCGATCTGATGGGCGAAGCCCTGCTCGCCAGTTGGCGTGCGGTGCAGGGATGGTGGGCGAGCATCGGCGTCGACCCGCGCACCTGGCCGACGTCGCTGTGGATCGTCGTCGGTGCCGTCGCGGTGCTGGTCGTTGGCGTCGCGCTTCGCTCGAGGCGCAAGCGCGCCCTGCCCGAGGTGCTGTTGTCCCACGGCGAGGTCGTGTTGGTGGACGACGCCGCCGAGTCGGCAACGTACGTGACGGCGCCCGTCCAGGCGCCCGCCAACACCCACTACCAGTTGCGCATGACGCTCAGCAACCTCAACGCCTTCCCGCTGCAGCTCTTGGAGGTGGCGGTCCGCACACGGACGACGAAGGCGCCGGTAGTGGCCGAGGCGGCGGCGGTGGTGCCGCCCCATGGCTCGGTCGACGTGGTGGCGGACTTCTTCGACCTTCCGGGTGACGCCGCCACCGTCGAGGTCTTCCTCTTCAGCACCCGCACGCGGGGGCGCACGTTGCGCCTCGCCGCGCCGCTCGAATGGGAACCGTGGGACCGCCGCTACCGCATCAAGGCGCTGGCACTGCGCTCCGACGCGGGTCGGTCGCTGGCGTCGCAGGTGCGCACCCAGCGGGCGAAACGCGCCTACCAACGGGAGCGCTTGCGGCAGCGCAGCGCGAGCGCGACCCAAGAAGCGGTGCGGCGCGCGGAGGACCTGCGCCGCGGGATCCAGGAGCGGCGCGCGGCGGCGCAGCGTCGCCGAGCCGAAGCCGGCGAGGCGCTTCGCGCCATGACCAGCGCCACGGGCACGGGCTTGAGCGTCGGTACCGCCACGCCGGCGCGCGACGCCCTACCGCCCGCGGCGCCGCGCCTCCCGCGCGGAACGCCGTCGGCGTCCGCCGCCCGTCCGGCAACGCCTGGGATGGCACGCCCGGCGCCATCGCCGCACCCGAGCGCGTCGTCCGACGTGACCACCGACGCCCGCCCTGCGCGCACCGAGCCCCGTTCTCCTGCTCCTGTCGAGCCGACCCCGCAGGACGAGCCGCGCCCGGAGCTCGAGCGGCCGCGCCTGCGCTTCCCCGACGAGTTCTGAGCGCCCAGCCAGGCGCCTGCCCGTCAAGGCCGCCCTTCGGTATGCTGGGCGGCCGGAGGTCGTCATGAAGATCGAGCGCGTGGAGATGCGCGAGCTGACCGTGAAGCTCCGCTTCCGCTTCGAGACCAGCTTCGGCGTCGAGGAAGACCTGCGCAAGGTGCTGCTGGTGGTGCACGCCGGCGGGCTGGAGGGGTACGGCGAGGTGACGGCGGGACGCGTCCCCGGCTACAGCTACGAGACCTCCTCCACCACCTGGACCGCGCTCGAGGAGTACGTCCTGCCGCGGGTGGTGGGGCACACGTTCGCCACCCCGGCGCAGCTCGTGGCGGCGCTGCGTGGCATCCGGGGCCACTCCATGGCCGTGGCCGCGCTCGAGACCGCCTTCTGGGACCTCCAGGCCAAGGCGGCCGGGATGCCGTTGTGGACCCTGCTCGGCGGCGTGCGCACGTCGATCCCGGTGGGCGCGTCGCTCGGCATCCAGGCGAGCGTGGAGGAGACGGTGGAGCTCGCGCAGCGGCACGTGGCCGAGGGCTACCGCCGCTTGAAGTTCAAGATCAAGCCCGGCTGGGACGTCGTGCCGCTCCGAGCGGTGCGCGACGCGCTGCCCGACGCCGCGCTCACGGTCGACGCCAACAGCGCCTACCGCATCACCGACGCGCGCGTCTTCCACGCCCTCGACGAGCTTGGGCTCGACTACATCGAACAGCCCTTGGCGCACGACGACCTGATCGATCACGCCAAGCTGCAAGCGATGCTGCGCACGCCGATCTGCCTCGACGAGTCGGTGCACTCCGCCGCCGACGCCCGCAAGGGCCTGGCGATGGACGCCGGGCGGGTGATCAACGTCAAGGTCGGTCGGGTGCGTGGCCACCTCGAAGCGCGCCGCGTCCACGACGTGGCGCTGGCGTTCGGAGCGCCGGTGTGGTGCGGCGGCATGCTCGAGCTTGGGGTCGGCCGGGCGCACAACCTGCACCTCAGCACGCTGGAGGACTTCACCCTCCCGGGCGACACCGCCAGCGCCAGCCGCTACTGGGGCGACGACGACATCGTGGAGCAGGCGCTGGAAGCGACGGACGGCCTGCAGCACGTCCCCAGCGATGGGCCGGGGCTGGGCGTGACGCTGCGTCACGACCTGATCGAGCGCACCACCGTGCGCTACCACGACGCTCGCTAGGCCAGCACCGTGTCCAACCGCAGGATGTCCAGCAGCTTGGCGTGCAGGTGGCCGTTGCTGGCTACCAGCACCGGGTCGTCCAAGCGGTAGGGGGCGTTGCCGGCGCCGGTGACGGCGCCGCCGGCTTCGCGGATCATGAGCACCCCGGCGGCCACGTCCCAGGGGCGCAGCGCCAGCTCCCAGAAGCCATCGAGGCGACCGCTGGCGACGTAGCACAGGTCGAGCGCGGCCGCCCCGGGGCGCCGGATCGACTGCACCTGCGGCAGGACGCGGGCGAACACCTCGAGGTTGCGCCGGATGTCGGGCTCGACGTAAGCGAACCCGGTACCGAGCAGCGCCCGCCTGGGTGTGGCTTCCTGCGATACCCGGACCGGCCTGCCGTTCAGGTGGGCGCCGCCGCCCCGCACGGCATGGAACGTCTCGTCGCGCTCGCCGTCGACCACCACGCCCAAGGCCAGCTCGCCGTCGATCTCCAAGGCGATCGACACGCAGTAGAACGGGAACCCGTGGGCGTAGTTCACGGTGCCGTCCAGGGGATCGACGATCCAGCGGTAGCGGCCCTCGCCCGCCTGCCCCGCTTCCTCGCCCAGGATCACGTGGCCGGGGTGCGCCCCGGCGATCACCTCACGGATGCGGGCCTCGCACAGGGTGTCGACGCGGGTTACCGGGTCGACGTCGCTGGACTTGGTGCGGAGATCGAGCTCGGCGCCGCGTTCGGCGAGCTGGATGCGGGCCGCTTCGCGTGCGGCTCGGATGGCGGTGTGGAGGTAGGGGGTGAGGTCGTCGCGGTCCTCGGGTCCTGCCATGCCGTCACTGTAGCAGCGTGCTCCCCGGCGCCGTCGCGCGTGGGCGCCCACGCCGTGCCCGCCGACGGCTCGAGGATCAAGCGAGCGTGGCGGTCGTACGTGAGGTACTCGTAGGCCCAGCTGAACAACGCCGAGAAGCGGTTGCGGAAGCCGGGCAGGTACACCAGGTGCAGGAACAGCCACGCCAGCCAACCCAGGAACCCGCGCATCTTCAGGCCGAAGAAGCGCGGAGCGAGCTCGGCTACGCCGGCGTTGCGGCCGACGATGGCCATGCTGCCGAGGTCGCGGTAGGAGAACGGCTCGCCCGGCCGGCCCTGCAGGCGCCGCTGGATGGTACGGGCGACGTGCTTCCCGCCCTGGATGGCGACCTGCGCCACCTGCGGGTACGGTCGGCCGTCCGCGCCCGTGGCGGCCGCGACGTCGCCGATGGCGAAGGTGTCGGGGCGACCGGGCAGGCTCAGGTCGGGCTCGACCACGACGCGGGCGCCGCGGGTCGTCTCGGCGCCGAGCGCATCGACCAGCGGGTGCGCGCGCACGCCGGCGGCCCAGATCAAGGTGTGGCAGGGGATGAGCTCGCCGGAGCGCAGCACCACCGCGTCCGGCCGCGCCTCCGCCACCACCGAGTTGAGCCGCACGTCGACGCCACGACGCCGGAGCACGCGTTCGGTGTAGCGCCGGGTGCCGTCACCGAACGGAGGGAGGACGTGGGCGCCGGCTTCGATCAGCACCACGCGGGCCAGGCGCAGGTCGAGCTCGGGGTAGTCGGCGGGGAGAACGCGGTCGAACAGCTCGACCATGGCGCCCGCCATCTCGACGCCGGTGGGGCCGGCGCCGACGATGACGAACGTGAGCGCGCCCTTCTCGATCAGCGAAGGGTCGGCGGCTGCTCGTTCGAACTGCGTCAGGACGTGGCTCCGCAACGCCACCGCGCGCTCCAGGCTCTTCAGCACGAAGCCGTACTGGCGCACGCCGGGCACGCCGAAGTCGTCGTAGACGGCGCCGGCAGCGACGACCAGGTAGTCGTAGGGCAGCCGGGTGCCGTCCTCCAGCACGACCTCCTTGGCGTGGCCGTCGACGGCCGAGACGGTGCCGCGGCGGAAGCGGACGTTGGCCTGACCGCGGAAGATGTCGCGCACCTGATGGGCGACGTCACCGTCGTCGAGCGCGGCGGTAGCGACCTGGTAGAGCAGCGGTTGGAAGGTGTGGAAGTTGTTGCGGTCGATCACCAGCACGTCGACCGGCGCGTGGCGCAGGCCCTTGGCGGCGTGCAGGCCACCGAAGCCAGCTCCGACGATGATCACGCGCGGACGCGTCGTCATGGGCGAACCCCCTTCGTGAGGTGACGCGGCGGCGCTGCCGGGAGCGGCAGGGTCCGGTTCCCGGAGGAGGTGCCGGCCGTGCTGCCGGTGTCGCCTAGGGCGCCGGGCGCGTCGGGACGAACGTCCCTCGTGAAAAAGAGTACAAGAAGCGCGGCGCTCCCATGTGGCCTGGCGAACGCAGGCGCGGCGTCGCGGCGTGGTGGCGCGGACCTGGTCTAGCCGCGTCGCACGGCCACGCACGTCAGCGCGTGCTTCGCGATGCCCCAGTGATCGAACGGGCCCTGCCGGATCTCGACGTCGTCCCAGCCGTCGCCCAGCGCGTCCAGCGCGCGTTCCGGGGTGTAGAAGCGGTAGGTGCGGTCGATCGACGGTAGGTGCCACTGCCCCGGAGCGACCTCGCGCGCGCCGCGGTAGTCGTACTGAAGCCCTTGGCGGCGGTGCTCGTCGGCGTTGACCACGAACGCCAGCACGCCGCCGCGCGTCAGCACCCGCCGGGCGTCGCGCAGCGTGCGGCGCGCTTGCGTGGCGTCCAAGAAGTGGAGCGCGAAGCGCGACGTCACCAGCACGAAGCGGCCGTCGTCGAACGGCAGGGGGTCGGCGAAGTCGGCGCAGCGCGCGTCGAAGCCGTACCGCTCCCGCACGAACGTCGCCGCGCGCGCTTCGCCGTCGATCCCCACGGGCGTGAGCCCCTCGTGGTGGAGGCGCAGCATGTCGGCGCCGAGGCCGCAGCCGAGGTCGAGCGCGCGCGGCGCGGCGCCGTCGGAGTCGGCGGGACGCGGCACGCGCGGCAGGACGTCATCGAGCCAGGCCGTCCCGCGGCGTTGCACCTCGGGGTCGAGACCGTCATCGATCAGGGCGCGGTAGATCTTGCTCCACCCGCCCGGATCTTGGTTCACGCGTGCCTCACCGCGCCATCTTCAGCGCGATGCGGCGGCCGGTCGGGGTGTCGGCGATGCCGCCTTCCCCGGTCTCGCGCAGCTCGGGCGGCAGCATCCGGCCGACGGACGCCATGGCGAGCACCACCTCGTCGGGCGGGATGACCGACTCCACGCCCGCCAACGCCAACTGCGCGGCCGCGACGGCGTGCACGGCGAAGAAGGCGTTGCGCGACACGCACGGCACCTCGACGTAGCCGCCCACCGGGTCGCACACCAACCCGATGGTGTTCATCAGCGCCTGCGCGGCCGCGTGGACGGCGGCGCGGGCGCTGCCGCCCAGCATCTCGGTGACGGCCGCGGCGGCCATGGCTGCGCTCGAGCCGATCTCGGCCTGGCACCCTCCGGTCGAGCCGGCGATGAACATGCTCTTGCTGATGACCTCGCCGATGCCGGCGGCCAGCACCAGCGGCATCACCACCGCCTCGTCGGGCAGGTCGAGATGATCGGCCACCCCGAGCAACGCACCCGGGACGGTGCCCGCGCTGCCCGCGGTCGGTGCTGCCACGATCCGGCCCATGCGGGCGTTCTCCTCGTTCACCGCCATGGCGTACGCCTGCACGCGCTTCAGCAGCGGGGCGTGCAGCGCGTCGCCGGCGTCGTGCATCGTCTTGGCGTTCCAGCCCACCATGCCGGTCCGGCTTGGGACGGTGGAGGAGAGGCCGCGCCGGATGGCGTCGCGCATCTCGTCGACGCGGGTGCGCATGGTGGCGAGCACCGTGGCCCTGGCCTGCTCGTCGTCGCCCACCTCGTCCTGGAGTACCGCTTCGGAAGCCTTGCCGATGGCGCCGGCCAGCTCTTCGAGGGTCATCGGATCGCCTCCTCGGGCATCGCAGGTGCCCCCAGCGCCGGGCCTTGCATCACCTCGGGCAGCATGCGAACGCGGTGGACGAACGGCAGGTGCGCCAAGTACGCGAGCGCGTAGTCGGCCACCGGCCTGTCGATCTCCACCGACATCATCGCCTCGCCGCCGCGCTTGCGCCGCGCCGAGTGCAGCGTGGCGATGTTGCCGCCATCGTCGGCGATGACGCGCGCGACGCGCGCGATGACGCCGGGGCGGTCGGTGTGCAGCACCAGCAGCGTGTGCGCGGCGCCACCGAACTGCACCTCGAAACCGTCGACACGCACGATGCGGATGAGGCCGCCGCCGATGCTCGAGCCGAGCAGCGCGACGCGCTCCTCACCGCGCTCTAGGTCGACGTGCACGCTGTTCGGATGGACATCGCCGAGGTCGGCCGCGCCGAACTCGAGCGTCAGGCCGGCTTCGGCGGCGTGGGCGAAGGCGTCGCGGATGCGGGGGTCGTCCGGGAAGAACCCGAGCAGACCCCCCGCCAGCGCCAAGTCGGTGCCGTGGCCCTTGGCGGTCTTGGCGAACGAACCGTGCAAGGTGAGCCGCGCCCGCTCCGGCACGCCGCCCAACGCGTGCCGGGCCAGCAGGGCGACGCGGCATGCGCCGGCGGTATGAGAACTCGAGGGTCCGACCATCACCGGGCCGATCTGGTCCAGAAGCGCCATATGGCGGCCAGTCTAGCGCCGCCGTGGCGCGCGCGATGCGCCGGACGAACGCGCCGGCGCGGGAGACGGCGCGGTCCGCCGCCGCGCCGCGGGAACGGGCCGGAGCGGTCCGTGACGGAGCGGTCCGTGGCGGAGCGGACCGCGGGGGCGCGCGGCCCAACGAAGAAGCGGGGCGACCCCGCTGGTCGCCCCGCCGAAGGAGGAAGCCCCGCGCCGGTTACTTGCGGACGCGGTCCTTGAGGCCCTTGCCGGGCTTGAAGGCGGGGTACTTGCTGGCGGGGATCTTGATCTTCTCGGTGGTGCCGGGCTTGACGCCGGTGCGGGCCTTGCGCTTGCGCACCTCGAAGGTGCCGAAGCCGGTCAGCTGCACCTTGAAGTTGCGGTCCAGGTGCGAGCTGATCTTGCCCAGCATGGTGTCCATGACTTCCTTGACGTCCTTCTTCTTCATCCCCGTCGACTGCGCGACGGTGTCGACGAGATCGGCCTTGGAAACGGTCTTCGCCTTCGCCATGGGTACCCTCCTACGGGCTGGATTTCGACTTGGCCGCACTGTAGCAGAACGTCCGCAGCCTTACAAGAGAGAATGCGGCTCTGACACGCGATTTGTCGGATTTCACACGTGCGATTCCCGATGAGGACGACGTTTCTACCGCCGCTATCTGACTCGCTCCTGCTTCGTATCGTGCTGGACGCGATCGACGGTGCTCGTAGCGGTCGTGCCCGCGGCGTCGGCAGCGGACGTGGCGGTGGCGCCGGCATCGTCGGCGGCTTCGTGCGCGGCCACCAGGCCCCCGGGGATGAGGGCGTCGATCCGCTCCATGACGGCGTCGGTGAGCGCCTTGGCGTCGTCCCGGCCGCGCCCTTGCGCCGTCAGCGGCGGACCGAACCGCACGTGGAAGCGCCGCCCTTCGCGCCAGATGGCCGCGGGCACGAGGGGCGCGTTGGCGCGTTGGGCCAGGAAGGCGGCGCCGTCGAGGGCGGCGGCGGTGGCGCCGGTGCTGCGGGTGCCCTGCACGAAGATGCCGACGTTGCGGTTGGCCTGCAGCCGCCGCAGCGACTCCTTGATGGCGCCCACGTCCTGCCGCTCCCGGTCCACCGGGAAGGCGCGCAGGCCGCGCATCATGGCGCGCGACAGCGGCTTCTCGAACAGCTCCTTCTTGGCCATGAACTCGAGCCGCCCGGGGAACGACACGCCTACCACCGGGGGGTCCCAGGCGGAGATGTGGTTGCATGCCACCACCACGCCGACGCCGCGCGGGACGTGCTCGTGACCGTCGACGCGCAGGCCGTAGACGAGCCGCACGAAGGTGCGCACCACTACCGTCGCGGTCGGCATGAACCAGCGAGGAGAGAACAGCCGTTCGAGCAGGCTCACGGCGTCATTCTCCCACGTCGGCTTCGGCGAGCGCGTTGGGGGGCGCGTCGGAGTCGCGCGGCGCGCTTGCCTTGGGGGGCGCACCCGCGTCGGCGACCGCTCCCTCCGCGCGCATGCCGCGCCGGCGCATCGCGCTCACCTCGGCGGCCACCGCGGCGCCGACGAGGAACAGCAGCAGCGCCAGGTAGAGCCACAACAGCACCGCCAACAGGCTGGTGATGACGCCGTAGACCAGGTTGAAGCGCTCGGCGTTGAACGTCGCCAGCAGCAGGCGGCGCATCACGGCGATGCCCAGGGTGCTGACGACGGCGCCGCTGAAGGCGCCCAACCAGGTGCTGGAGCGTCGCGGCAGGTAGCGGAAGGTGAGGGTGAAGGCCACCACCGCGGCGACCATGCGGGTAGGCTGCAGGTCGGCCAACGGCTCGAGCGACATCGGCAGGTCGCGTAGCGGTGCGCCGTGTTGCGCCAGCCAATCCCCGGCGTTCCGAGCCACCTCGCGCAGGCCGGAGGCCAGCACGCCGCCGACCACCTCGATCGCCACCACCACCGCCACGCTCGACACCAGCAACACCGCCACCAGGCGCTTGCGCCAGAAGGCGCGCGCCTCGCTCACCTCGAAGATCACCTCGAGGGCGTGCTGCAGCGAGGTGAAGAAGTTGCCGCTGGCCCAGATCAGCACCACGAGCGACACGACGGTGCGCAGCGCGGCGCCCTGGCCCAGTTCGACCACCACCAGGTCGAAGCTGCGGGTCACCAGGTCGGCGGCGTCGACCTGCAGCGGCAGGATCTCGGCCAGCAGGTTGGTGAGCGCCTCGCGGTACTCGAGGAGAAGGTCCGGGCGGGTGCGCAGCACTACGCCCAGCCAGCCGGCCAAGAGCAGCAGCAGCGGGCCCAAGGAGAACGCGGCGTAGTACGCCAACGCCGCGGCCAGCATCTGGATGCGCGTATAGGCGACGCGTCGGTAGACGCTCTTCACCAGCGCGAAGGCGGGGCCGGCCCGGATGGCCCCCACGCGTCAGCCTCCGGCTTTGGCGCGCCTGCGGTCGAGGAGCAGCGCGACTAGCACGCCCGCCACCGCCACCAGCAGGTGCAGCGCCACCCACCGCCCCTCCTGGCCGGCGAACGGCAAGCGCACCTCGAACAGCTCGGTGCCGGAGAGGTTCCACGTCACCAGCGCGGGCACCACCGACAGCCCAGGCGAGAGGAGCAGGGCGAACGGGCGCCAGCCGTACTCCAGCCCGAGCATCGCCAGCAGGTTGCCGGCAAGCACCACCGGCAGCATGGTGAGCCAGTCGCCGTCGCCGCCGATGAGGCCGACGGGCGGGGCCAGCAAGGCGGCCATGTACGCCGCCGGCATGCCCGCCACCGCGAACGCCAGGTAGGCGAAGAGCAGGATGCCCAGACTGCGGAACAGGATCGGCATGGGCGCGACGGCGCACACGACCGCGGCCAACACCACGAACACCGCCACGAACAAACGCTGCGGCATGGGCAGCACGCGGATCACGCCGACCTCCGGGTCACGGCTGCATGGTACAGCGTCACGCGACGTCCGCCACGCGCGGCGAGCGCGCCGCGATCTCGGGCACCTTGCGCAGGAACGCTCCGGTGGAGCTGGCGCGGTCGGCGGCCACGTCTTCGGGCGTGCCCTCTGCCACGATGGCGCCGCCGCGCGCGCCGCCGTCGGGGCCTAAGTCGACGATCCAGTCGGCGGTCTTGATGACGTCGATGTTGTGCTCGATGACCACCAGCGTGTTGCCGCCGTCGACCAAGCGGTGCAGCACGTCGAGCAGCTTGCGGGTGTCCTCGAAGTGCAGGCCGGTGGTGGGCTCGTCGAGGATGTAGAGCGTCTGGCCGGTGCTCCTGCGGCCAAGTTCGGAAGCCAGCTTGACGCGTTGCGCCTCGCCGCCCGACAGGGTGGGGGAGGGCTGGCCGATCTTGATGTAGCCCAGACCGACGTCCTTCATCAGCTGCAGCTTGCGCGCCACGGCGGGGATGTTCTCGAAGAACTCGAGCCCCTCGTCGACGGTCATCTCGAGCACCTCGGCGATCGACTTGCCGCGGATCTTCACCTCGAGCGTCTCGCGGTTGTAGCGCGCCCCCTTGCACACCTCGCATGGCACGTAGATGTCGGGCAGGAAGTACATCTCGACCTTGACGGTGCCGTCGCCCTTGCACGCCTCGCAACGGCCGCCCTTGACGTTGAAGGAGAAGCGCCCGGGCTTGTAGCCGCGCTTGCGCGCCTCGGGCGCACGGGTGAAGAGGTCGCGGATGTCGGTGAAGATGCCGGTGTAGGTGGCGGGGTTGGAGCGCGGCGTGCGGCCGATGGGCGACTGGTCGATCTCGATGACCTTGTCGACGTGCTCGCTCCCCAGGATGCGGGTGTGGGCGCCGGGCTGCGCCTTGGCGCGGTACAGCTGCTTCGCCAGCGCCGCGTGGAGGATCTCGTGCACCAGCGTCGACTTGCCCGAGCCGGAAGCGCCGGTGACGCAGGTGAGGGTGCCCAACGGGATGGCGACGTCGATGTTCTTCAGGTTGTGCTCGCGCGCCCCCTGGACCACGAGCTTCTTGCCGTTGCCGTCGCGACGCCGCTCGGGGACGACGATCTTGCGGTCGCCGCGGAGGTAGGCGGCGGTGAGCGAGCTGGGGTCCGCGGCCAACGCTTCGGGCGTCGCCGCGGCCACCACGTGCCCGCCGTGCACCCCTGCGCCGGGGCCCAGGTCCACGACGTAGTCGGCGGCGCGCATCGTCTCCTCGTCGTGTTCCACCACGATCAGGGTGTTGCCGAGGTCGCGGAGGTTCAGCAGGGTGCGTAGCAGCCGCGCGTTGTCGCGCGGGTGCAGACCGATGGAGGGCTCGTCGAGCACGTACAGCACCCCGGTCAGGCCGCTGCCGACCTGCGTCGCCAAGCGGATGCGCTGGGCTTCGCCGCCGGAGAGGGTGTTGGCGCTGCGGTCGAGGCTCAGGTAGTCGAGTCCGACGTCCTCGAGGAAGCCGAGGCGCGCCTCGACCTCGCGCAGGATCGGCCGCGCGACGTGCTGCACCGAGCCGGGCAGGTCCAGCGCGGCGAACAGCAGGCGCGCGTCGCGCACCGTCATGGCGCTGAAGTCGGCGATGGTGTGCTCGTCGACGCGCACCGCCAGGACCTCGGGCTTGTAGCGGCTGCCGCCGCAGCGCTGGCACGGCACCAGCGACATGAACTCCTCCAGCCGCTCGCGCGCGAAGTCGGTGGACGCCTCCTTCAGCCGGCGTTCGAGGTTGGGGATGACGCCCTCGAACTCGGCTCGGAAGCGCATCGTCTCGCGGCCGCCACGGGCGTAGACGACCTCGATCGGCTCGTCGCTGCCGCGCAGCACCAGCTCCTTGGCGTGGTCGGGAAGGTCGCGCCAAGGCGCCTGCAGGTCGAACCCGGCGTGCTCGGCGAGCGCGCGCAAGCGGTCCCAGTAGAAGACCTTGCCGCCGTCGGCGCGGCCGCCGGTCCAGGGCACGATGGCCCCCTTGCCGATGGAGAGGCTGTCGTCGGGGACGATCAGCTCGGGGTCGAACTGCTGCAGGTAGCCGAGGCCGCTGCAGTGCGAGCACGCGCCGTACGGCGAGTTGAACGAGAAGGTGCGCGGCTCGAGCTCCTCGAGGAAGGTGCCGTGCTCGGGGCACGCGAACTTCTCGGAGAAGAGCTCGTCCACGCCGTCGTCCGGCAGCAGCACCCGCACCAGGCCCTCGCCCTTGGCCAGCGCCAACTCGGTCGACTCGGCGATGCGGGTGCGGTCGGCCTGCGCCAGCTTGACGCGGTCGATGACCACGTCGATGTCGTGCTTCTCGAAGCGCTCGAGGTTCGCCTCCAACGCCTGCTCGATGGTCTGCACGTCGCCGTCGAGCCGCACGCGCGCGAACCCTTCCTTCTTGAGGTCCTGCAGCAGCTTGCGGTACTCGCCTTTGCGGCCACGCACCACCGGCGCGAGGACGATGGCGCGCTTGTCCTCGAAGCGCTCGAGCAGGCGGTCGACGATCTCGGTGGGCGACTGGCGATGGATCACGCGGTCGCACACCGGGCAGTGCGGCACGCCGGCGCGCGCGAACAGCAAGCGAAGGTAGTCGTGGATCTCGGTGACGGTGCCGACCGTCGAGCGCGGGTTGTGGCTGGTGGTCTTCTGGTCGATGCTGATGGCCGGGCTGAGGCCCTCGATGGCATCGACGTCGGGCTTGTCCATGATGCCGAGGAACTGGCGGGCGTACGCCGACAGGCTCTCGACGTAGCGCCGCTGCCCTTCGGCGTAGATGGTGTCGAACGCGAGCGTGGACTTGCCCGAGCCCGATACTCCCGTGAACACGATGAACTTGTTGCGGGGCAGCACCAGGTCGATGTTCTTGAGGTTGTGCTCGCGAGCCCCGCGGATGATGAGATCCTGCAAGGTGCCTCCCTGGGCGACCGGCCGAAGCCGGAGGACGCCCGTCAAGGGCGGAGTGTGCTGGCCGTCGTGATACCGGCGTTCGCTACGAGCTGCGAACGTGCCAGTGTACCAGACCCCCCGAAACCCCTGGTAAGCTGACCATGACGAACGGCGGGCCGCACGGTGGTGGCGGTCGCCCAACGACGAGGAGGAGAACCGTGTCCAGTGCAGCCCTTCGGCATGCCTCACCGGACGTCGTCGACAACGAGCGGGTGCTGGGCGTCTACGGCCTGATCTTCGGCACGCTCGCGACGTTCGGCGTCCTGTTCTTCTGGGCCATCGGCGCGCGCCTGCTACTGACGCAGAACGGCGGCCTCATCAACGAACTCGGCCTGACCGGCGCTTGGCGCTGGTCGTTCATG
Source organism: uncultured bacterium (assembly GCA_964483695.1). Classification (GTDB taxonomy): domain Bacteria; phylum Deinococcota; class Deinococci; order Deinococcales; family Trueperaceae; genus CAZACZ01. The sequence continues at coordinate 57,992 of CAZACZ010000003.1, forward strand.
GCCTACCCGTTCGTGGCGTTGCTGAGCCTGGTGGTGGCGGTCGCGCTCACCATGTTCGGACGCGTCAAGGAAGGCGTCGGCATGAGCTTCGTCGGGCCCACCGGCGTGGTGCTGTACTTCCTGGCCCTGCACCTGCTGCGCTGAGGTCGTGCAGGTGGTTCGTTCCCCCTGACGCCGTCGCGACGTCTCGCTAGGAAGGGAGCCGGCATGAACCTGCAGTACCTCGGGCACTCCGGCGTGCGCCTGCGCGCCGCCGACGCGAACGGTCGCTACGAGGTCGTCATCGACCCGTACCTGTCGAAGAACCCCTCGACGCCGGTGAAGCCCGCCGACCTACGACCCTCGCACATCGTCATCACCCACGCGCACGGCGATCACTGGGGCGACACCGAGACCATCGCGCGCGCATCGGGCGCCACGGTGGTGTCGAGCGCCGAGATCGCCCGGTACGCCGAAGGCAAGGGGCTGCAGGGGCACGGCATGAACATCGGCGGAGCGCACCGCTTCGACTTCGGCATCGTGCGCTTCACCCCGGCCTGGCACTCCAGTTCGTTCCCGGACGGCACCTACGGTGGGATGCCGATGGGCGTGGTGCTCGAGATCGGTGGTCTGCGGCTCTACCACGCGGGGGACACCGGGCTCTTCTCCGACATGCGCTTGATCGGGCGTCTCGGCCTGGACGTGGCGCTGCTGCCGATCGGCGACAACTACACCATGGGCCCGGACGACGCCCTCGAGGCGGTGCGCCTGCTGGCGCCCAAGCGCGTCGTGCCGATCCACTACGACACCTTCGCGCTGCTCAAGCAGGACGCTGCGGCGTTCCAGCGCCGCGTGGAGGAGGAGACCGACGCCACCTGCATCGTGCTTCGACCCGGCGAGGCGGTCGACCTCTGACCCTCCCGAGGACTGTGAGGCCCACGGTCGTGGGCCGCGGAACGGCGTCGTAGAGTAGGCCACGCGAAGCCGAGTCCGGTGCGGCGGGCGTCGACGGTCCGGCGCCTACCGCCGCCAGGCTGCCGGAAGGGAGCCGATGACCACCCCGCAGGACGCTCCGAAGTTCGTGCCCCGGGGGTACGAGATCCTTCAGAAACTCGGTTCCGGGCAGACGTCGCACGTCTACCTGGCGCGACACCCGGTGTTCGGCCAGGTGGCGCTCAAGCTGCCGCGACCGGAGTTGGCGTTGCGGCCGGTCCTGAAGCGGATGTTCGAGAACGAGGCGTCGATCACCGTCAAGCTCTCGAGCCCCTACGTGGTGACCGCCTACGACGGGTACCCCACCGGCGACGGGGCGTTCTTGGCGCTCGAGTTCTGCTCCGGCGGCACCCTCGACCAGCACCTGCTCGAGCGTGGCCAGGTCCCGTTGGAGCGCGCGTACGGCCTCATCCTCGACGTGGCCGAGGGGCTCGCGCACACGCACGAGCGCAGCGTGTTGCACCGCGACGTCAAGCCGGCCAACGTCTTCCTCACGGGCGAGGGCCGCGCCAAGCTGGGCGACTTCGGCACCGGCATGTTCCAGAGCGAGACGAACGAGGAGCGGGTGGGCACCGCGTTCTACATGGCGCCCGAGGTGTTCGAAGGGCGCAGTGCCGGGGTGCGCTCCGACATCTACAGCTTGGGGATCCTGGCGTACGAGGTGATCTCCGGCGAACGTCCGTTCGTGGCCGACAGCTACGACGCGTTGATGGTGGCGCACCACACCGCCGTCCCCAAGGACCTGCGCCGGCTCCGGCCGGACATCGGCACGGGCGTGGTGCGGGTCGTGTCCAAGGCGATGATGCGCGATCCCGCGCGACGCTTCGAATCGGCGCGCGCCTTCGTGACCGCGCTGCGCCACGCCACCGGGATGACGGTCACGGTCGACGAGAGCGCGGGCGCCGCCACCGCTCCGGCCACGGGGCGAGCCAGCCGCAGCGCCGTGGTGAACCCCCGCGCCACCTCGGAGAAGGTGCCGGGAGCGGGCCGCTCGGGCGGCCGCGACGACGCCTCGGGCAGCCAGAGCGGCGGGCGCGCCCCGAGCGGGGAGCGTACCGGGCAGCACGAGGAGGGCCCTGGCGAGCGCTTCGGACCTCGTGAGGGGGCGCCGGAGAGCCCCGAACGCAAGGGCAAGGGGCTGTTCGGCTGGCTGCGGCGCGGCAAGGACTGATCGCGAGAGCACCTTCGTCCCCGCCTCGAGCGGGTACGCTCAATCTTGAGCACATCGCTCGACATAACCGTCGAGCGCTGGCTATACTCAAAGTCGGAACGAGTCCTAGTTCGGGGCCGCATCGGTTCGGCGCTTCCCGGCGGGACCGACGACGACGGGAACGTGACCGTCCCACCAACTCCGTGAGGTGTCCCGCATGGCAGACAAGACGCTCGAGATCCACGACCTGCGCGCCCGCATCGTCGGCGGCGAGGAGATCCTGAAAGGGGTCGACCTGGTCGTCCCGCGCGGTGAGGTGCACGCGCTGATGGGGCCGAACGGCTCCGGCAAGTCGACGCTGGCGAAGATCATCGCCGGCGACCCGTCGTACGAGATCACCGGCGGGGACATCGTCCTCGAGGGCCAGTCGATCCTCGAGATGGAGCCCGACGAGCGCGCCCGCGAGGGCCTCTACCTGGCGTTCCAGTACCCGGTCGAGGTGCCGGGCGTGTCGATCGCGAACTTCCTGCGCCTTGCGCTCAACGCACGGCGCGAGGAAGGCGACGAGATCGGCGTGATGGAGTTCTACCAGAAGCTCCAGAAGGCCGTGAAGACGCTGAACTGGGAGGACTCGATCCTCGAGCGCAACCTCCACGAGGGCTTCTCGGGCGGTGAGAAGAAGCGCTCCGAGATCCTGCAGCTGCTGGTGCTCGAGCCGCGCTACGCCATCCTCGACGAGACCGACTCCGGCCTCGACATCGACGCGCTGAAGGTCGTGTCGCAGGGCGTGAACGCCGCGCGCGGCCCCGAGTTCGGCGCGCTCGTCATCACCCACTACCAGCGCCTGCTGAACTACATCGTGCCGGACCAGGTGCACGTGATGGTGCACGGCCGCGTCATCACCAGCGGACCCAAGGAGCTCGCGATGGAGCTCGACCAGAGGGGCTACGACTGGGTCCGCGAGACGGTGGGCGCTTGAGCGCCACGGGACGCCCATGGAGGGACGCATGCCCGAGCTGAACGAGATCCACCCCGACGCCGCCAAGCTCGAGGGGATGGAGCACACCAAGCAGTACGAGTTCCGCCTGCCGGAGAACTACTTCTACAAGTCCGAGCGCGGGCTCACCAAGCGCGTGATCGAGCAGATCAGCTACTTCAAGAACGAGCCGGAGTGGATGCTGAAGTTCCGCTTGCGCGCACTCGAGATCGCCGAGAAGAAGGGCCGCCCGAAGTGGGGCCCCGACCTCAGCCAACTGAACTTCGACGAGATCTTCTTCTACGTCCGGCCCAACGAGAAGCAGGGCACGGTCGACAGTTGGGAGGAGATCCCCGAGGAGGTGCGGCGTACCTACCAGCGCCTCGGCGTGCCCGAGGCCGAGCAGCGCGCCTTGGCGGGCGTTGGCGCCCAGTACGAGTCCGAGATGGTCTACCACAAGCTCAAGGAGGAGTGGGAGAAGCTCGGCGTCATCTTCCTGGACACCGACACCGGCCTCCAGGAGCACCCGGAGATCTTCAAGGAGTACTTCGCCACGGTGGTGCCGCCGGAGGACAACTACTTCGCGGCCGTGAACTCGGCCGTGTGGTCGGGTGGTTCGTTCGTGTACGTGCCCGAGGGCGTCGAGGTGGGGGTGCCGCTGCAGGCGTACTTCCTGTTGAACGCCGAGAACATCGGTCAGTTCGAGCGCACGCTCATCATCGGCGCGCCCGGCTCGAAGTTCCACTACATCGAAGGCTGCACCGCGCCTGCCTACACCTCGCACTCGTTCCACTCCGGCGTGATCGAGATCATCGCGCAGGAAGGCAGCAACGTCCGCTACTCGACCATCCAGAACTGGTCGCACAACGTCTACAACCTCGTCACGCAGCGCGCCATCGTGCACCGCAACGCCTCGATGGGCTGGCTCGACGGCAACCTCGGCTCGAAGGTCACCATGAAGTACCCGAGCTGCTACCTGGTGGGCGAGGGCGCGCACGGCGAAGTGCTGTCGATCGCCTTCGCCACCGACGGCCAGCACCAGGACGCCGGCGCCAAGGTGATCCACGCCGCGCCGCACACCACCAGCAGCGTGGTCAGCAAGTCGATCTCGAAGGGCACCGGCCGCTCGAGCTACCGCGGCCTGGTGCAGATCCACGAAGGCGCCGAGTACGCTCGCTCGAACGTCGAGTGCGACGCGTTGCTGCTCGACGACGAGGCGCGCACCGACACCTACCCGTACATCGAGATCGAGGAGAAGACCGCCCACGTCGGCCACGAGGCCACCGTCAGCAAGCTCGACGACGAGCAGATCTTCTACCTGATGACGCGCGGCCTGGCCGAGGACGAAGCCATGGCGCTGATCGTGCGCGGCTTCCTCGACCCGGTCGCCAAGGAGCTTCCGCTCGAGTACGCCGTCGAGCTCAACCGCCTGATCGAGCTCGAGATGGAAGGGAGCGTCGGCTGAGGTGGCGACGCTGATCGACAACCCGAACGTCGACCAGGCCGCCATCGAGGCCATCGTCGAGCACTACCAGGAGCCGGCGTGGCTGGCCGAGGAGCGCCGCGCAGCGCTCCGCACCTACCAGGCGACGCCGTTCCCCACCGAGCGCGACGAGGTGTGGCGCTACACCCAGCTGAAGCGCTTCCGCCTCGACGGGCTCGAGGTCGCTGGGGCGCCCAAGGACGCCGCCATCTCCGAGCGCATCCGCATGCGCATGGCCGACTCGGACGCCGAGGGCGTGCTGGTGCACAAGGGGACGCAGGTGGTGCACCGCGAGGCGAACATCCGCGAGCAGGGCGTCATCTTCACCGACTTGCGCACGGCGCTGCGCGAGCACGAGGCGTTGGTGCGCGAGCACCTCTACACCGCCGTGAACGCCACCCAGACGAAGTACACCGCGCTCAACTCGGCGCTGTGGGAGAACGGCACCTTCGTCTACGTGCCGAAGAACGTGGAGGTCGAGCTGCCGCTCGGCGCCTTCACCACCGCCGACCGCGGCGGCATCGGCGCCGGCCGCACGTTGGTGGTGGTCGACGTGAACGCCAAGCTCACGTACCTCGACGAGTACACCTCCGACCCCTTCGACGAGCGGTTGTTCTACGACGCCGCCACCGAGATCGTCCTCAAGGACGGCGCCAAGCTGCGCTACGTCAGCCTGCAGAACTGGAGCCGCAACGTCGTGCACGTGAACAAGCTGCGCGCGCACCTCGGGCGCGACGCGCGGCTCGAGTCGTTGACGGTGAGCCTGGGCGCCGACGCCGCCCGCGCCGAGGTCGAGAGCCGCATGGAGGGCCCCGGCGCCGAGAGCGAGATGCTTGGCCTGTACTTCGGCGACGAGGGGCAGCACTACAACCAGTACACGCTGCAGCACCACGCCGCGCACCACGCCTTCTCCGACGTGCTGTTCAAGGGCGCGCTGCGCGACGACTCCAGCGCCGTCTACTCCGGCATCATCGTGGTGGACCCGGGCGCGCAGAAGACCGACGCCTACCAGACCAACCGCAACCTTCTGCTCGACCGCGATGCCAACGCCGTCTCCATCCCGCAGCTCGAGATCGCCGCCAACGACGTGAAGTGCTCGCACGGCTCCACCACCGGCCCGGTGCCGGAGGACCAGCGCTTCTACCTGATGAGCCGCGGCCTCAAGCCCGAGGTGGCCGAGCACGTACTGGTGACCGGTTTCCTGCACGAGGTGATGAGCCGCGTGACGTTGCCGAAGGTGGCGGAGTACGTCGAGCGCGTGGTGCAGGCCAAGCTTGGCGTGCCCGGCGTGAAGGAGAAGCTGTGAGCGAGCCGGGCGGCGCAGCGGCGACGGAAGCGCATCGGGTCGCCGCAGAGCCGGCGCGCCAGGTCGCCGAGGCCACCTTCGACGTCGGCGCGGTGGACGACTTCCCCGACGACACCATCACCGCGTTGACGCTCGGCGACGCCGACGTCGTGCTGATCCGGCAGGGCGGCGCGTTCTTCGCGCTGCCCGATCGCTGCACCCACGCGCGCTTCCCGCTCCACGACGGCGAACTGCTGGACGGCAAGATCCAGTGCGCCCACCACGGCGCCACCTTCGACCTGCACACCGGCCGCCCCACGCTGCCCGCCATCAAGAAGATCCAACTCTTCACCGCCGAAGCGGTGGACGGACGCGTGCGGGTGACGCTGCAGGAACGCTAGACGGCCTCACGCCGTCTCGAGCAGCACCGTGACGCGCGCCTGGATGAAGTCGGGCGCCATCCCCTCGCTGGTCTTGAAGCCGAGCCCGACCCGAGAACCGTCGATCCCGAGCGCAGCCGCCACGCTGCGCTCGATCTCCTTGCGCAGCGGGCCCAGCTTGGGCCGGTCGAGCGTGACGACGCCGGCGACGTTGATGACGGTCACGCGCTCGGCGTAGTCGCGGATACGCTCCAGCACCGTCTGGAGGATCACGCGGCTGTCGAGGTCGCGGTAGTTGGGGTTGGACGGGGGGAAGTACTGGCCGATGTCGCCGGCGGAGAAGGCCGACAGCAGCGCGTCGGAGAGGGCGTGGAGGATCACGTCGCCGTCGGAGTGGGCCACGGTGCCCACCGGGCTGTCGAACACCTTCACGCCACCGAGCACGAGCGACCGGCCCGGCGCGAGCGCGTGCGCGTCTTCGCCGTAGCCGATGCGGAAGGGGCGCGTCATGTGGTCATTCTACGGTCGTGGCCGTGCGCGAGCGTGGCGGCATGCGAGAATGGCCGCCATGTCGCGCGGCGTCGGCGTGCTGTCGTTGGTCGGGATCACCGTCATCTGGGGCACCACCTTCGTGATCATCAAGGGTGCGCTCGACACCATCCCGATCCCGCTGCTGCTGGCCGTGCGCTTCACCTTGGCGGGCGCGCTGCTGGCATGGGCCGGCATCGACCGCCGCGCCTGGAAGCCGGCCATCCTCCTCGGCGTGCTGGCGTTCGTGGGCTTCGCCACCCAGACCGCGGGTCTGTCCATCACCAGCGCCTCGAACGCCGCCTTCATCACCGGCTTGAGCGTCATCCTCACCCCGCTGGTCGGGAGGGTGGGGTGGCGCAAGCAGTTGCTGCCGCGCGTCTACCTTGCCGCCGCGGTGGCGCTGGCGGGGCTCGGGCTGATGACGCTGCGCGGCGGTGTGGCCGCCATCAACGCGGGCGACCTGTGGATCCTGGTGACGGCGCTGTCGTACGCGCTGTTCATCGTGTACTTAGGGGAGGTGGCGGGCCGCGTGCGCGGCACCGCGCTCGCGTTCATGCAGCATGTTCCGATGGCGCTCCTGGCGTGGGCGTGGGCGCTGCCGCAAGTGGGCAAGCTGGCCGAGGTGCCGGCGGCCACCTACCTCGCCATCGTGTACCTCGCCGCCGTCGCGACGGCGTTGGTGGCGGTGGTGCAGACCTACGCCCAGCGCGTGGTGCCGGCGCACGTGGCGGCGCTGATCTTCGCGCTCGAGCCGGTGTTCGCGTCGCTCTTCGCGCTGGCGGTGCTGGGCGAGCGGCTGGGTTGGGTCGGCTGGATCGGCGGCGCGCTGATGGTGCTGGCGATGTTCCTCAGCGAGACCCCGGTGCGGCGCGGGACGCTGCACGGGCGTCCCACGTCGCGCGCGGAGCCCTGAACCCGCTCAACCGGCGGCGGGGGGCTCTTTGAGCCGCTCCACCACGCTGCGGTCTTCCAGCGTGCTGGTGTCGCCGATCAGCTCCTGGCCGGAGGCGACGCTGCGCAGCAACCGCCGCATGATCTTGCCAGAGCGCGTCTTCGGCAGCGCGTCGGCGAAGCGCACCTCGTCCGGGCGGGCGATGGCGCCGATCTCCTTGGCGACGTGCTTTCGCAGCTCCTCTCGCAGCGCGTCGGACGGCTCGAAGCCCTGCTCGAGCGTCACGAACGCCACGATGCCCTGGCCCTTGAGCTCGTCGGGCCGTCCCACCACGGCGGCCTCCGCCACCGACGGGTGCGACACCAGCGCCGACTCGACCTCCATCGTGCCGAGGCGGTGGCCGGAGACGTTCACCACGTCGTCGACGCGACCCATGATCCAGAAGTAGCCGTCCGCGTCGCGGCGCGCGCCGTCGCCCGAGAAGTAGACGTGGGGGATCTCGTTCCAGTACTGGTTGCGGTAGCGGTCGTCGTCGCCGTAGACGGTGCGCAGCATGCCGGGCCAAGGCTTCCGGACCACCAGGTACCCGCCCTGGTCCGGCGGGACGGGGTTGCCGTCGGTGTCCACGATGGCAGCGTCGACGCCGAACAGCGGCAGGCCCGCCGAGCCGGGCTTGGTCAGGTGCACGCCCGGCAGGGTGGAGATCATGATGGCGCCCGTCTCGGTCTGCCACCAGGTGTCCACCACCGGGCAGCGGTCCCCGCCGATGACGCGGCGGTACCACATCCACGCCTCCGGGTTGATCGGCTCGCCCACCGTGCCGATGAGGCGCAGGCTGGAGAGGTCGTGCTTCTCCGGGTGCTCGCTGCCGAGCTTGATGAACGCGCGGATGGCGGTGGGGGCGGTGTAGAAGACCGTCACGCCGTACCGCTCGATCATCTCCCAGAAGCGGTCGGGCGCGGGATGGGTGGGCGCGCCCTCGTACATCACCTGGGTGGCGCCGTTCGCCATCAACCCGTAGACGATGTAGCTGTGCCCCGTCACCCAACCGACGTCGGCCGTGCACCAGTAGATGTCGTTGGGCTTGAGGTCGAAGACGTAGCGCGCGGTGAGCGCGGTGTGCACCATGTAGCCGCCGGTGGCGTGCAGCACGCCTTTCGGCTTGCCGGTGGAGCCGGAGGTGTAGAGGATGTACGCGGGGTGCTGGGCGTCCACCGGCACCGCCGGGCAGTCGGCCGAGGCGTGGTGCATCAGGTCGTGGTACCAGGCGTCGCGCTTCGGCTCCATGTCGATGGCGTTCTCGGCGCGGCGCACCACGATGACGTGCTCGACGCTGGGGCATTCGGCGACGGCCTCGTCGACGGCGGGCTTGAGCGGCAAGACGGTGCCGCGCCGGAAGCCGCCGTCTGCGGTGATCACGAGCTTCGCCTGCGCGTCGTTGATGCGGTCGGCGAGCGCGCTGGCGCTGAAGCCGCCGAACACCACCGAGTGCGTGGCGCCGATGCGGGCGCACGCCAGCATGGCGACCGCCGCCTCGGGGATCATCGGCATGTAGATCGCCACGCGGTCGCCCATGCCGACGCCCTTGCTCTTCAACACGTTGGCGAACTTCGCGACCTCGGTGAGCATCTGGCCGTAGGTGAGCACGCGCGTGTCGCCCGGCTCGCCCTCCCAGAAGAACGCCACCTTGTTGGCCAACCCACGCTCGACCTGGAGGTCGAGGCAGTTGTAGGCCAGGTTGGTGGTGGCGCCCACGTACCACTGCACGTACGGCTCGTTCCACGCCCGCACCTGGCTCCAGCGCTGGAACCAGTGGAACTCCTCCGCCGCCATGCCCCAGAACGCCTCCGGGTCGTCGATCGACTGGCGGTACATGCGCTCGAAGTCGGCCGGGTCGGAGACGCGCGCGTCCTTCGCGAACGCCTTCGGCGGGGCGAAGGTGCGGGCTTCGTTCAGGACGGAGTCGATGGTGTCGGACATGGGGCCTCCAACGGTGGGCGCGGAGCTCGCGCAAGGCGGGGCGGTGGGCGACCTCGGCAAGCCTGCCGACGCACCGAGCGGCATGGCCGCGCGCGAGCGGATGCGGTCGGCGCCGCGGCGACGGGCTGCGGCGTGGGCTTGATGCTTCAGGGAGCATAGCGCAGGCGGCGCTTGCGGGACACGAGGTGATGCGGCACGCTGGTGGCATGCTTCGCTCTCTGATCGGTTGCGGTTTCGTGGTGATGGCCACCTTGGTCCCGTCGGCGTGGGCGGGCGAGATCGCCGACATGTACGCCGCGCTGGCGGGGCACGTCGGCGCCGCCGCAGCTGGGGCGGCACGCGGGGAAGGGGCTGCGCCCGGTAGCGAGGCTGGCGGGGAGGCAGGACCCCTCGCGCCGCCCGTGACCGGGACGTCGCTGCGTCCGCTGACGCCACTTCCGACCGTCCCCGAGGTTCCCGCCATCGAGCGGATCGGCCTGGAGCGTACGCCCTGCTTCGCCGGTTGCCCGGCCTTCACGCTCGTCATCGAGCAGGACGGCCGCTTCCGTTACGTCGGCGAGCAGCGCGTCGAGCGTCTGGGCGAGCATCGCGGGTCGATCGACCTCGGGACGCTACGACTCATCTTCCGCTACGTCGACGAGATCGGCTTCCTCGCGCTGGACGACCGCTACCTCAGCGGGTTCCTCGACGGACCAACGAGCTACACCATGGTGGTCTGGGGTGGAGTCACGAAGATCGTGCTGAACGACGCGAACGCCGCGCCGGCGCGGGTGTGGGCACTCGAGAAGCTGATCGAGATGGCGCTGGACGGTGCCCGCTGGGACGAGTGAACGCGAAGGTGGCCGGGGAACGCTCCCCGGCCACCGTGAAGGACGACGTGCGCTTCGGGGCGCTCAGTCGCCGAACGAGGTGACGTTGCCGGCAGCATCGATGCTGCCGCGCATCGGCACGTACTCCTCCGCCAGGTGCCAGTCGAGGCCCGCAAGGCGCTGGATGCGCAGGGCGGAGCCGGTGTCCGTGTCCACCTCCATGACGAGCCCAGGCGTGCTCGCGAGCTCCACCGCGAGGACGTACGAGATCGGCAGCACGGGGATGGACACGTCCGTGCCGAGCGTGCCGGTGTAGACGCCGAGGCGGTCCGGGGTGCCCTGGTTGGCGATGAGCACGGCCGAGGCTCCGGCCGCCACGGCGTTCAACGCCTTGACGCCGAAGGTGCAGGTCCCGCGTTGCAGCAAGGCGATGTTGCCGGCCGGGAAGCCAGCGAAGTCGGCGGCGTCGCAACCGCTGGTGGAAGCCGACGGAACGTCGGTGTTGAGGTCGACGGCGGTGACGCTGGCCGTGACGGTTCCCGGCTGGGCCCCGTCGAACGGCACGCCGAAGTCGAACTCGACCTGGTAGTCCACGAGATTCGGTGCCACCTGCCTCAGGGTGGGCAGCGGCGGGATGTTCCAGCTGTCGGCCGCCGCGTAGTCCACCGTGTACCCGAGGTCCTCCAGCGCGCCGATGGTGACGCGGCTGAGTGGCTCACCGCCGCCTTCGGCGTAGCCGGTCATGAGCTCGTCGTCGAGGTAGATCTCGCGCCAGTGGCTGTCGGCGGTGCCGCAACCGTTCGTGTTCGCGACGGGCACCGTCTCGGTGTCCGCGCCGTAGAAGGTGAACCAGGCAGCTGCGCCGGAGGGACCGACGTAGCGCGGGTCGTCGCCCTTGGCGACGTCGCTGCAACCCTCGGCACTGGAACGGTTGCCTTCGAGGTAGCCCAACGGACCCCAGAACGACCTGCTGATGCCGAGCACGTGACCCATCTCGTGCAGGATCACGGCCGCGAAGGCGTCGATGCTCTCGTAGAACTGGCCCGGGCCGAACTCGGCTTCGTCGAACTCCATGATGCCGTAGATGGGCGTGAAGTCGTCCGGTCCGCCGTTGCGAACGTAGTACGCGCCAGCTCGGGCGAGGACGCCGCCGGGGCCGTCGATGGCGACCTTCGCGGCGTCGATGACCAGATCGTCGAGTTCGCCGACGATGCCGGGTGCGCCTTCCGTCGTCTGGGCTTCGGTGAGTTCGAAGTCGGGGATGTTCTCGACGTCGCCCACGATGACCTCGGACCACCGGTCGGTGGCCTGCGTGAACACCGCCTGCTCGTCCGGGGTGAAGCTGTCGTTCCAGTAGCGCACGGTGATGTTGAAGCGGCTGTCGTCGGGCGCCGGGAGCTCGGTGGGTGGCGGAGGTGGCGGGGGCAACTCTGCGCCGTCCCGGATCACGTTGACGAACGAGCCCTGGTTCGGTCCGCACGGGGTGCCGTCGGCGCCGCAGGCACTGGTGACCACGATGTAGCGGGTGTTCTTCTTCAGTTCGACGATGACCTGCGAGCGTCCCGTCGCCCCGTCGAAGCCACCTCCGAAGTCGTCGTTGTTGGCCACGACGTTGGCGTCCGGCCGATCCGGGCGGAACCGGCCCTGGTACAGGGTCAGGTAGCCGTCGTAGTCCTGCGTGCTGGTGATGGCGTAGACGTCACTGCGCGGCGCGACGAACTCGAAGGCGTGGAAGCCCACGGTCCGACCGGCGTCGTCGAGGCCGGCGCCGTCGTCGGGACGCGTGAACGTTCCCTGGTCGTTGCTCGCGGCGTAGCGCAGGAAGCTTCCCTTGGCCCAGTAGGGGGAGGCGGCCGTCACCTTCTTGGGCAACTCGACCGCCTCGAGGTCGCCGTCCGTCGACGCGAGGTACGGCACCCCCGCGTAGGCGAACGTGAGATGCTCGCCGTCGGCCGTCAGGTACGGATGGTCGAGCGCGGCGCCGGCCAGGAGGTCGACCAGCGTGCCCGCCTCGAGGTCGACCAGCGACAGGTAGGGGGTGCCCTGGTACACCTCTTGGAATAGCAGGTGGGTCGCCTCGAAGTCGAGGCTCGGCGTGGCCAGCTCGGCCCCTAAGTACTGCAGCGCGAGCCCGAGCGTGACGCCCGCGTTGGTGCTGTCCACGCGCAGGGTGAGGATCGCCGGGATCGCAGGCTGGCCGATCATCCCCATGGCGACGCCGCTGGGGTCGACGAACACGATGGTGGTGCCGTCACCGCTCAGCGACGGTTCCGTCGGAACGAACGGCAGCCCGAACAGCCCAGCGAACGCCGTCTGGTCGAGGACGAAGCCGTCGTCCAGCGCGCGATCGAACCACACCACGGCCGAGCCGGCATCCGTCTCGGCTGCCCAAGACAGCACGCGGCCGTCGGTGGACATCGAGACGTCGCGCTCGTCGCCCGGCAGACTCACGACCCGTGCCCGGCGGCCCGGCAGGTCGAGCAGGTAGACGTCGTCGTCTTGGGGTCCCGCGGTCACGAACGCCACGAAGTCGCCGTCGTTGCTGACCGCGACCGACTGGATCGGTCGACGGCCGCTGTAGACCAGCCGGGACCCGTTGCTGCCGGCCGCCCCGGTGTTGCCGATGCCGGCCACGCGGACGGCGTACGTGCCGCCCTTGGTCTCGACGTAGGCCAGGTACCCACCCGTGGACGAGAACGAGGTCTTCTTGCCCTGCGCCGCGAGGTCCGCGGAGTCGGCGAGGCTCCCGAACAGCGGGACGCCGCTGCGGACGGTCGCCGCTGCCGCGAAGTCCGTGACGCCGGCAACGATTCCGTGTTGAGCGGCCGAACCGACCTCGGTCGGGACGGCAGCGGCCAGGTCCGCGTCGGTGAAGAGCGCAGCCTCCTCGGGAGGCTGCGAGCCGGGGGCACCGCAGGCGGTGAGGAGGAGGGCCACGAGGGTGGCGAGCGAGAGGAGACGTCTGCGCATCCAGATATCCCTTCCGAGTGCAGATATATCGCCCGGCGCAACGAAGGTTCCCGCCATGCCGAGGTGTACCGCACTCAGGTCGTACGAAGGCGCACGCTACCACCGTGAGCGCGGTGCACGATGTACGTGCGGCACGGCAGCACGTCATGAGCATGGTCTCGAACGCTCGTCGTGGGTGCGCCTTATGACGGGGCGTAGCGCGGTAGCAGGTATATCGTTCGCGACGTCGCGGCTGACCGCCGTCCGGTCACCGACGGTATCCCCGCCACCACGCCAGCGGGCTCGTCCGCGGCAAGCGCCACCATCCCGGCATGAACACCACGAACACCGTCACTACCTCGAGGCGACCGGCGTACATGGCGAACGTGAGCAGACCGCGGCTGACGGGGTGCAGCTCGGCGAAGCTTCCCATCGGCCCGACCGTCTGCAGGCCGGGCCCGATGTTCCCCAGGCACGCGATCGTGGCGGTGAAGGCCGTCACGAAGTCGGCGCCGAGCAGTACCAGGGCCACGGTGGTGAAGGCGAACAGCCCGATGTACAGGGTGATGAACGCCGCTACCGCGCGCAGCACCTCCTCGGGCACGATGCGCCTGCCGACGCGCACCGGCAGCACGGCGCGGGGGTGCAGCGCGCGGCGCACTTCGCGCGCCGTGTTCTTCGCGATGATCAGCCAGCGCACCACCTTCACGCCGCCGCCGGCCGAGCCGGCGCAGCCGCCCACGAACATCAGCACCACCAACAGCGCTTGCGCGGCCTCCGACCAGAGGGCGAAGTCGGTCGAGGCGTAGCCGGTGGTGGTCATGATGCTCAGCACCTGGAAGGCGCCGTGGCGTGCTGCGTCGATGGCGGGGTAACGGTCGAGCAGCAGCAGCGCAACGCCCGCGCTCATCGTCACCAGGATGAGCGCGTAGGTGCGGAACTCGGCGTCGCGCAGCAGGTCGCGCGGGCGTCCGGTGATGGCGCGGTAGAGCAGCGCGAAGCTGGCGCCGGAGAAGAACATGAACACCACCGCCACCCACTCAAGTGCGGGGCTCGCGAAGCCGGCGAAGCTGAGGCCGTTGGGGCTGAACCCGCCGGCGGCGAGCGTGGTGAAGGCGTGGGCGAAGGCGTCGTAGGTGTTCATGCCGGCCGTGCCGTACGCCAGCGCGCACGCCAGCGTGAGGCCCGAGTAGACGCTCAGCACCGCGACGGCGGTGTTGCGCAGCCGCGGCGTGAGGCGCTCCTCGGTCGGGCCGGGCGCCTCGGCGAAGAAGAGCTGACGGCCGGCGATGGCGAGCTGCGGGAAGACCGCGATGAACAACACCAGGATGCCGATGCCGCCCACCCACTGCGACGTGGCGCGCCACAGGAAGAGCGCCTTCCCGAACGCGGCGAAGTCGGTCAGGACGGTGGCGCCGGTGGTGGTGAAGCCGCTCATCGACTCGAACATGGCGTTCAAGCCCGACATCCCGCCGTCGATCACGTACGGCACCGCGCCGAACGCCGGCAGCAACAGCCACGACAGCAGCACGGCCACGAGCGCCTCGCGTCGGCTCGGCTCGGCGTTGCTCCGGCCCAGCCACCGCAAGACCAGCCCGATCGGTAGCGCCACCGCCCCGGCGACCACGAACCCCATCAGCGGCTCGCGCAGCGCCCACGCGAACACCGTGAACGCCGCTGCGCTGGCCGAGAGGGCCAGTAGGCCCGTACCGAGCACGTACGGCGCGAACCGTCCGCGGGACCGGCCGTCCGGCATCAGGGAACCGGCGCCTGCGCCCGACGCTCGTCCAGCCAGGCCTCCACCTCGTCGACCTTCTCGGGGGTCGTCACGAGGTAGAGGTGATCGCCCGGCTTCACCACCGTCTCGCCGTGCGGGACGATGACGTTGGTGTCGCGCTCGATGGCGCCGATGAGCATGCTGGTGGGGGTGCCGAGGTCCTTCACCTTGCCGCCCATGCACCCCTCTGGGTAGGTGACCTCCATCACTTCGGCGCGGTCCTCGATGGTGGCGAGGTGCTCGACCTCGTCGATGCGCAACCAGTTCAGCACCTCTTGCACCGCCGCCGCGCGCGGCGTGAGTGGCGCGTCGATGCCGACGCGGGTGAACAGCCGGCGGTTGCGCGCGCGCCCGACGCGGGTGATGACCTTCGGGATGCCGAGCTGCTTGCTGAGCAGCGCCACCAGCAGGTTCTTGCCGTCGTCGTCGGTGACGGCCACCAGCACGTCGGCGTCCTCGATGCGCTCTTGCTCGAGCAACTCCAGGTCGGTGCCGTCGCCGCGCAGGATCAAGGCGTGCGGCAGCCACTGCGCCAGCTTGTCGCAGCGCTCCTCGTTCTCCTCGATGATGATCAGATCGTAGTGATCGTGAGCGAGTTCCTCCGCCACCATGAACCCGACGTTCCCACCGCCGATGATGGCCACCTTCAACGACCGCCTCCGCGGGCCGAAGCGCCGCTGGATCTCGCGCATCTTGTCGGTGGTGCCCATGAACACCACCCGGTCGCCCGACTGCAGCACCGTGCCGCCGGTGGGGATGGAGAAGTCGTCCCCGCGGATCAAGCCCACCAGCAGCACGCCGGTCGGGAGCTTGAGGTCGCCGAGTGACTCGCCGAGGAACGGGTCGTCCTCGATCAGGCTGTATTCGAGCAGCGTGATGCGCCCTCCGGCGAAATGCGCGCTGTCGACGGCGCGAGGGACGCGCACGATGTCCGCGATCTGGTGCGCCAGGATGCGCTGCGGCCACAACACGCGGTCCACCAGCAGGCCGACCGACTCGAACGCCCCTTGCTGCTTGAAGGCGTCGACGTAGCGCTGGCGCGTCACGAAGGCCAGCGTCTCCTTCGCGCCGAGGCCCTTGGCGGCCAAGCACGACAGCACGTTCACGTCGTCGCTGGTGGTGCACGCCACGAACGCGTCGGCCTTCTCGACGCCGGCGGCGCGCAAGTCGTCCGGGTCGGTGCCGTTGCCGCGGAAGAACTGCACGTCCATGGTGGTGAAGGAGTCCTCGCGTTCGGGGTCGGTGTCGATGACGGTGACCCCATGCGAGCGGTGCAAGGCCTCGGCGATCAAGAACCCGATCTCGCCTCCGCCTACGATGACGATGTTCATCGTCCGGCCATTCTACGCATGGCGGCCGCCGCCGCCGCCAACCAGACGACCAGCAGCAGCGGCGTCCAGGCGCCGAAGCGCACCCAGGGCGTCCGCTCGTCGCGCAACGCGAACCCCGCCAGCAGCGTGTCCGCCGTCGCCCGCGGCAGCTCGGCGGTCACGCGTCCGTACGGATCGACGGCGGCGGTGACGCCGTCGTTGCCGGCGCGCAGCAGCCATCGGCGCGTCTCGATGGCGCGCAGCCTGCCCATGTCGAAGTGCTGCCGCGCCCCGTTGCCCTGGCCGAACCAAGCGTCGTTGGTGGGCAACACCAGCACCTGGGCGCCGTCGGCCACCATGGCGCGCTGCACCTGCGGGAACACCGACTCGTAGCAGATGAACGCAGCGACCCTGCCTAGCGTGGTGTCGACGGCGTGGGTCGATGCGCCTGGGGTGGTGCTCGCGAGGAGCGGGAGGCCGAAGAGGCCGAAGACGGCGCGGTAGAGCCCCTCCGCCTGTTCGAGGAGCGGCCATCGCTCGCCGAACGGCACCAGGTGGACCTTGTCGTAGCGGTCCACGAGCGCGTCGCCGGCGAGGCTGAAGACCGTGTTGGTCGACCGGCTCCCCTGGTACGCCCGTCCGCCGACCAGGAACGCCGCGCCCGGCGCGCTGGCGGTGACGGTGGCGCGCAGCGGGGCCGCGTCCGCGCCGTCGAGGGCGTACCCCAGCACCGCGCCTTCTGGCCACACCACCAGGTCGAGCGGCGCCGGACCTGCCGCCTGTGCACCGGCCTCGGTGAGCCGCAGATGGGTGCGCAGCTCGGCCGCGGCGTTCACGGCGCGCGCGAACGGGTCCACGTTGCCCTGCACCAACAGGGCCCGGAGCGGAGGCTCCGGAGCGTCCGCCAGGGGAGTGGCGGGACCGCGCGCGGCGCCGAGCACGAACGCCCCCGCCACCAGCAGCGCGGCCGCTGCCGGCGCGAGGAACGCGCGTGTCGGCGCGAACGGAGCTGGCGCGCCTCGGCGGCCGGTGGTGGGCACGATCGGCACTGGCGCGCCGCGCCGGCCGGCCGCGGACACGAACGGCGCGGCGGCCAACGCCGCGGGCAGCGTCACCAGTAGGCTCAGGCCGTACACCCCCACCACGTCGGCGAGTTGCGCCACCGGCGTGTCGAGCCAGACGTAGCCCAGCGTGCCCCACGGGAACGCGAAGTACCCCTGCGTGCGCGCCCACTCGACCAGCACCCACGCCACCGGGACCAGCGCCAGCACGCGACGGCCAGCGGGCACCCCGCGCCGTCCTCCGGCCAGGCGCCACGACGCCCACGTCGTCAGTCCCCAGAAGGTCGCCAGGATGGCCAGCAGGAACGGGAAGACCAGCCAGAACGACGGTCCGAAGAGCTGGGCGAAGCTGCGCGGCAGCCACAGGACGTAGAGCGCGAAGAACGGGACCGCGAAGGCCGCGCCCAGCTGGAACGCGCGGCGTCCGCTTGCCGCGCGCCCGACCAGGGCGAAGGGCGGCAGGACGGCGAACGCCAGCGGCCACCAGCCGATCGGCGGCAGGGCGAGCGTGAGAAGGGCGCCACAGATCGCGGCCACGAGCAAGGGAGGCATCAAACGACCATCCGCGCCGCGAGGCGACCGAACCGCGGTGCCCGCGGGCGCCTGGGTGTGGCGAACGCTCGGACCAACGCGCGGCCGCGGCCGACGTCAGCCGCGGGTGAGCAGCCCGGTGACGAGCGCGACGCGCGCCAGCGTCTCGCGGACGCGGATGTGCTCGTGGCGCGCATGCGGACCGGCGCCCACCGAACCGAGCCCGTCGAGCGTGGGGATCCCCAGGGCCGAGGTGAAGTTGCCGTCGGAGCCGCCACCGACCACGGCGCCGCCGGCCTTGATGCCGAGCCCGTCGAGCACCCGCTGCGCTTCGGCGAAGAGCTGCTCGTTGGCGGCGGTGAGCTCCATCGGCGGCCGGTTGAGGCCACCGTCGATGCTCACGGACACGCGCGTGTCGCGTGGGGTGTAGCCATGCACGGCGCGCTCGACGCGCTCGGCCTCGCTCGCCTTCAGCACCCGCATGTCGACGACGGCGACGGCCTCCTCGGCGATCACGTTGGCGGCGATGCCGCCCTGGGCGACGGTCAGGTTGATGGTGGTGCCAGCGACCTCGTCGGCGTTGTCCTCGACGTACAGCAGGAAGTGCGCCAGTTCGCGCAGCGCGCTGGCGCCGTCGGCGGGGTTGTTGCCGGCGTGGGCGCTTCGGCCGCGGAACCGGACGTGGAACGAGCCGGTGCCTTTGCGGCCGGTCTTGAGCGCGCCGTCCTCACGACCCGGCTCCAGCACCAACACGCGATCGTGGTCCTTGGCGAGCTTCTCGATCAGCTCCTGCGAGTGGTGGCTCCCGGTCTCCTCGTCGGAGGTGGCGAGGAGGGTGACGTCGCCGGCGAGCGGGATGCGCATGGCCTGCGCCAGACGCACCGCGGTCATGACGTTGGCGATGCCGGCCTTCATGTCGAGCGCCCCGGGACCGTACACTTTGTCGCCGTCGCGCTTCCACGGCATCTGCGCGAGCGTGCCCTCGGGCCAGACGGTGTCGTAATGGGTCAGCACCATGGTCGCCGGCCCGCCGGCCCCGGTCATGCGCGCCTCGAGGATGTCCCCGACGACGCTGCGGGCGTGACGCGTGACGCTCCAGCCGTCACTCCGCAGTTCGCGCTGCAGGAAGTCGGCCAACGCATCGCACAGCGGTTTGCTGCTGGTCGGGCTCTCGCGGGTGACGAGCGCCTCCAGGGTGGCGAGGAAGGGCTCCTCGGAGGCGTAGGCGTGCTCGAGGATGTCGGACCGGCTCATGGCGCCCATGCTACCTGCTGGCGTGGCGCGGCGTGCGGGCCGCTACCTGCTGGTGCCTGGGCGCGGACGTTGCGCGGTCGGGGCGCTGCCGTACCCCTCCGCGAGGCGCTCGCGCCACAGCGACTCCGCCAAGTCCCGCACGGTGGGTTCCTGCGTCGTGCGGGCGTAGCTGTAGCCGGTGCGGAGGTCGGAGTCGGCGCGGGCGGGGTCGTCGCGCCTAGCGATCAGGTAGCGCGACAGGTACACCTGCGCGAGCAACACGTCGCGCATGCGCTGCGGCTTCACTGCGTGCAGGTCGAGCAGCGCCTCGTCGTACGCGACCAACGCCCCGGGCGCATCGCCACGCTCGGCCAGCGCCTTGCCGCGGCGGAAATGGCGAGCGGCGTCGTAGAGGAGCTCCCGCATGCGCCCATCATAGCGTCGCGGCGTCCTCGTCGCCCGCCGCGCCACGGCGGCGGTCCAGGGCGTCGCGCGCGGCCTGGTGCGACGCGCGCGTGATGGGGAAGCGCCAGGTGAGCACCAACGCGACGGCGAACACCGCGGCCGCCACCGGGCCGACCATCAGCCGGATCCCGAGCACGGTGTCCGGCGCCTGCAGCGCGCTGCCCGCCTGGTACCCGAAGACGGAGGCGGCGATGGCGTTGGCGAACACCCCGACCGACCCCGCCAGTTTCTGGCCGAAGGTGAACAAGGCGTACAGCAAGCCCTCGTGGCGCCGGCCGGAGGCTAGCTCGTCGAACTCCACCACGTCGGGCAGCATCGCCCATGGCAGCAGCATCACCGCCGAGAGGCCGACGCCGGTGACGACGGTGCACCCTACCAGCACCGCGCCGATCCCGCCGGGAGGGCTGAACAGCACCAACGGCACCAGGCCGCCGATCATCGCCAGCAACCCGACGCTCAACGCGGTGCGTTTGCC
Source organism: uncultured bacterium (assembly GCA_964483695.1). Classification (GTDB taxonomy): domain Bacteria; phylum Deinococcota; class Deinococci; order Deinococcales; family Trueperaceae; genus CAZACZ01. Next base: position 78,251 of record CAZACZ010000003.1, read on the forward strand.
GTACCGCGCCGACACCGCGTTCCAGAGCGGGAACGCGGCGATGGCCACACCGAACAGCAAGCCCAGAAGCGGCGTCTGCTGCGCACCGGGGATCCGCAGCGCCGACTCGAGGTAGAAGGGCAGCATCGAGTTCACCACCATGATCCCGACGGTGACGGCGATGAAGAGCGCCAACACCTGGGCGAACCCGGTGGCGGAGAACGCCGCGCGGAGGCTGGCGCCGATGGTGGCGCGGGCCGGGCCGGCAGCTTCGTCGCGGGGAGGAGCGCCGGTGGCCGGCCGGCGCGGCTCCGGGACGCTCGCCACCATCACCAGGTAGGAGACGGTCACGACCGCGCCGAACAGCCAACCCATGCGCGCCCAACCGCCGGCGGGGCTCTGCGCCAGGTCGACGGCGGGCGCGCCGGCCAGCACCACCAGCGGAGGCAAGGCCACCGCCAGCAGCGAGGCGAAGGTGCCGAACGCGATGCGGTAGCTCGACAAGGCCGTGCGCTCGTCGTAGTCCTGGGCCAACTCCGGCGTAAGCGCCATGTACGGTACCTGCACCACGGTGTACAGCACCGAGACCGCCACCACCGCGACGAGCGCCAGCACGAACGCCGCCTCGGGCCGAGCCGCCGGCAGCGCCCACAGCGCCGCCAATGCCAGCCCCAACGGGAGCGCGCCGAACAGCGTGAACCGTTTGCGCCCGAAGCGCGGAGCCCAGCGGTCGGAGAGGAGGCCCATCACCGGGTCGAGGGCCGCATCGACCACGCGGCCGATCACGAACACCACGCCGGCCGCGAACGGCTTCACGCTGGCGACGTTGACCAGGTAGTACAGCAGCCAGGTGTTGATCACCACGTACGTGAGCGACGCGCCTACGTCGCCGACGCCGTAGCCGATGCGTACGGCGCGCGGCAGTCGGCGTTCGGGCGGGGTAGCTGGCGGACTCACGGCGAGGCCGTCTCCACCCGGTCGCGGCCGGACCCCTTGGCGTGCTTCAGGGCGGCGTCGGACTCGGCGATCCAACGGTGGACGGTGGCGTCATCGCCGGGCACGGTGCCGCCTGCGATGCCCGCCGAGAACGTGAGCGGCCAGCTGATCGGCCGCACCACGCGCTCGCGCAGCTCCTGCCGGATGCGCCGCACGACCTCGCTGGCGGCGGGGCGGTCGGCGTCGTGCAGCACCACCACGAACTCCTCGCCGCCCCAGCGCACCGCCAAGTCGTGGGGCCGTAAGTGCCGGCCGAGGAGCGCTGCGAGTTCCTTCAGGGCCTTGTCCCCGGTGGCGTGGTCGTAGAGGTCGTTGACACGCTTGAAGTGATCGAGGTCGAGCATCGCCACGCTGACCGGCGCCTTGGTGTCGCGGGCGCGCTGCACCAGGCCGGCGACGCGGTGCTCCAACCCGCGCCGGTTGAGGAGTTCGGTGAGCGGGTCGGTGGTGGCGTGGGTGCGCCAGACGTCCTGGTCCGCCGCTTGTTGGATGCGCGCCGCCAAGAACGGCGCCACTGCGTCCAGCACGTTGGATCGATGCGGCTGCTCGGCGAAGTAGAGGCGGCCGATCTCGGTTCCGCCCGTCACCAGCGGGTAGGCGTACCCGTCGGCCTCCCCGACCGAGACGCCACCACCATCGTGCAGCACCAGCCCGCGCAACTGCGGCATGCGCTCGGTGACGGCGTCGAGCAGCGGACGGAGCGACGGGCGGCCGTCGCCGCCGCCGCGTGATGCGTTCGAGACCCCGTCGAGCATCTCCGCCCACGATCGCAACTCGGTCTCGGCGGCCATCCGCCTTCGCCGATCCGACACCAGGATGAGCATCAGTGCACCGACCTCGATGTACGCCAGCAACGTCAGGAACAACACGCCGTAGCCGCTGGTCAGGTGGCCAGACGTGTAGAGCATCAGCAACAACGTGCCGGTGGACAACTGGAGGGTGATGATGCCGGTGGCCGCAGCGAAGAGCTCGGCGGGGAGGTCGGCCAGCTCGACGTGGGCGCCGAGGGTGAGCAAGGCGTAGCCGAGCAGCCAGAGTAGGTAGAAGCCGGACAGCAAGCCGTCCACACCGAACATCCACGAGAGCGTGGCGGCCGACAAGGCGCGCATGTAGAACGCCAGCGCCAGCAGCAAGCGACCCTCGGACGCGCGGCCCCGCAGCGTCGGCTCGAGCGCCAGCAGCGCTGCCAGCGCGAGGATGCCGTCGGCGATGGGGAACTGCAACGTGAGCGTGAGCGGAGGGTCGAGCAGCATCAGCCACACCAACAGGCCAACGGCGGGCACCAACGGCACCCACAACGACCGCGTGAAGCGCCTCCCCGGCAACCACCACAGCGCCACCAGCCACGCCGCGACCCCGGCGTAGTAGCAGAACTCGGTAAGCCACGAGGCCTGGTCGATGCCGGCGCTGCGGCGGATGGCCCATGCCACCTCTTCGATCGCCCACAGCACCGAACCGGCGGTGGCGACGAGCCAAGGAAGGCGCCGCGGCGCCTGCGCCAGCATGACCACGGCGAAGGTGACCGCTGCAGCGGGGATGGTGTACGGAACGAAGCTCACACCGGACAGCGAGAGCCCGATGAGCGCGGCGAAGATGCCGCTGATGACCCAGGTGCTGCGTCTCACGTCACCCTTCCACGGCGAGCCTGCGCCGGTGGGCGCGTCGTGCCACCGGGGCGCCCGCGGACGTGTCGAGGACTCCCGAACCGTGGCGTCCCGGCATGGCGTGCACTCCCGCCGTTCGCGTGCGCGCCCCCCATGGCTCGTCGATCACCGCTCGACGGACCGCTGCCGCGCTCGGTAGACCGCGATGCTGACGGCGACGGCAAGGTTCAACGATTCTACCCGACCATCTTGCGGGATGCGAACGTGGGTGACGGCTCCTGCACGCGGGCCGTCGGCGCGCTCGCCGGCACGACCCGGCCACTCCGGGCCGAACCACAGGGTGAACGGTCGTTGGAAGCGGACCGCGTCGAGCGGCGTTGCGGCGCAGGCGTCGAAGACGTAGGCGCGGCGGTCGGGGAAGCGCTCGGCGTAGGCGTCGGGGCTCGCGAAGGTCTGGCAGCGCAGGGCGAAGCGCAAGCCGACGGAGGCGCGCACCACGTGCGGGCTCCAGGGGTCTACCGCCGCCGCCCGCGTCGCTCGGGGAGCGCTGGAGCCGTCGACGTCGCTGCGGGGCGCGTCGTCGGCGTAGGCGGGGTCGACGAGCGCGAGGTCGGTGATGCCGAACGCCACCAGCGACCGGATCGCGCTGCCGACGTTGCCGAAGTGACTCGGGTGCGCCAACGCCACGTGGTCGGCGCCCGGCGACAGCCGTTGCTCGACCTTCTCCACCACCGCGAGGCAGCGGACGGTCGCGTTGCGCCGCAAGCGCTCGACGGTGGCGTCGTCGCGCACGCAGGGTGCGCCGCTGCCGGCGCCGCTGGCGGCGCATGCAGCTTCGATGCGGACCCTCTCGTCGGAGGGAAGGTCGCCGTGCAGGATCACCTGCCGAACGGCGTGCGGGAGGTGCGTCAGGGCCTCGAGGACCGCGAAGCGGCCGTACGCGTAGGTGAACGGCAGGTCCGCGCGGTAGAGCGGCAACCGCGGACCGGGCACGCGCCCATCTGGCGGTTCGCGGGTCATGGCGCGAACGACCTCACCCGTCGACGGCGGCCTGCCAGCGGAACGGCTGCTGCAGCCCGGCGCGTGCGGCCTCGAGCGCCTCGACCGGCGCGAAGCTCAGGGCGAGGACGCCGCGGTAGGAGCGAAGCGCTGCGTCGCGTCGGCCGTCGAGGTCGTAGAGCTGCCCCAGGCGCGCCAGCAGGAACCCGGGGAGGTAGTACGGCTCCTGGAAGTCCTGCGTCGATGCCTGCTCGAGCAGCGCCAGCGCCTCGGCGGCGTGCCCGTGGCGAAGCAGCAGGTTCGCTTCGTGGTAGCGCGCTTCGGGCTGCGGAAGGTCGCGCAGACGCGTGACCAGGGCGGCCGGGTCGGCCGCGTCTCCGCGCATGGCAGCGTCGAGCAAGGCACGCTCGCGGCCCGCCTCGCCCAGGTCCGTCGGGACGGCCGGCACGGGCTCGAGCGCGACGAGGCCGCGCAACGCGTCCTCGAGCGCGGGCACGTCGTCGACGCCGGCCAGCACCGCCACGCGCGCGTACGGTAGTGCCGCGATGCGCTCGGCCATCGCCGCTGCCCGCGCGGCCTGCCATGCGGTGCCGGGACCCTCCTCCAGCGCCTCGGTTCGCTCGCGCTGGTAGGCGCGGATGGCCGGCAGCAGACGGGCGTGCACGGCGCCGGCGTCGAGGGGACGCGCGAGGACCTCGCGGACCGGCGCCAACGCGGCCTCGACGCGGCGCAGGCGCTCCCTGCCGGCGTCGAACTGCGCCAGGTAGGCGCGGAACCGCTCCACTTCGTCGTCGGCGCCCACCAAGGCACCGACCTCGTGCACGGACAGGCCGGTGCGCCGCGCCCACGGCACGACGGCGTGCGGCAGGGCGACCTCCTCGGTGGCCTGCCACGCCGGCTCTTGCAAGGCGCCCGGTGGCAGCGGCGTCAGCGCGAGGGCATCGGGCCGCGCGGCCTTCACCGTCTCGAGGACGTGGAGCACGGTGTAGTGCGGGAAGCGCAGGTGGAACGCCGCGAGCAGGGGAATCACCACGACGCCGGGGGCGTTGGGCATGCCACCATGGTACGTGCCGCCGGCGTCATCCCGCGCGGTAAGGTGGCGCATCGCGCGGCGTCGCGCCCCGCCGGCGGGCGCCGCGGGCCGGTCGGCGCGTAGCGGCCACGCACCCGGAGGACGGCGAACGATGTATCGAACCGATCGACAACCCGCCTGGCAACGTGACGTCGTGTGGCTCAGCGCGATCTTGCTGGCGTTGGCGGTGCTGTTCGGAACACTGACGTTCACCCAGGCTCGGCTCGCGTCGGAGGCGCGCGGCGTCGCCATCGTGCGGGGCATCCTTCGCATGACGCTTCTGCCCGGCGCGGAGAGCGGCAACCTCGGGGTGCGCGCTGGCGCCTCGTACCAGGCCGGGCAGCCGTTGGCGTTGCTCCCGGGGCTCGAGGTGTACGCCGATGCCACCGAGATCCCGACGTTCACCGTCGACGAAGCCATCGGCCGCAGCGCCGGTGTGTTGGCCGACCGCCTCGTATCGGGCGGTTCTTCCGCCGTCTTGGCGGTGGTCACCGAACCCGACCTCCGCAGCCAGGTCGCGCGCGCGTTGGAGGGCCCGGTGGCGTCGTTGCTGCGTGGGGCGCTGGAGGCCGAGCTGCTGCCATCGGGGCTCGACGACGGCTCCCGGCTCGCGAACTGGCCGGCGCAGGCCGCCACCAACCCCGGCCAGCCGGTGCAACCGGTGGTGGGGGTGTTCGTCTACCTCGAGCCGGCCGCGCTGCAGCGCATGAGCGACCGCGAGATCGGCGTGGCGGTGGTCGAACAGCTGGCCACCACCGTCCTCGCCGAGGGCCTCGGCGCCGCCCAGGCGTTGGTCACCAACGTCAACCTAGGCGCACGACTGGATCAGGCAGCCGACGTCACCGCCCGGGCCCAGGCGCACGAGTTGTTCGCCACCTTGCTCCTCGGGCGCACCGGCGAGATGGAGACGCGCTTGCGTGAAGCGCAGGCGGTGCTGGCGGGCGAGGAAGCGGACGAGAACGCGCTGGGGGGGCTGCTGCCGGCGTCGCAGCTGGCCGGCCTGACCCCGGAGCAGGCCAACGAAGCCGTGTTGGACGCGCTCGCCGAGCGCGCCTACGAAGGCGGCAGCGCGCTGGCCGCGGCGCAGCTGACGCGCCCCGAACAGGCCGACCGCGTGCGGCGGGTGGGAGCCTTGATCGACGGGTACACCGCCGGCGCGCATCGGCGCTACCTCACGTGGACCTGGTTGGCCGGGGTGGTGGCGGCGGCGATGCTGGCCCTGGTGATGGCGTTCTCGCGTGGGTTCACGCGCCTCGTGAACGCTGGGATCGCCATCGCGATCGGGGCGGCGCCGGGCGCGCTGCTGTTCGACGTGGCGCGTCGTTCGCTCCCCGAGTCGGCCACCTTGCCCGCAGGCGCCGCGACGCAAGGGGTGTTCGGCGCGTTGTTCGGTCTGGTCCGGTACGCCGCCGCCGAGTTGCCGCGCGATCTGGTGGCGTTGCCGCTTCGCCATCACGTGATGGTGTTGCTGGTCGCCGGCAGCCTGGTGCTGTTGGCGGTCGTGCTGTGGCTGCTGCGTGGCATGCGGCCGCGGCGCAAGTCGTTCCTGTAGCGCCCGGAGCGGCGTCGCCTTCGGCTAGTCGGCGGGCGCGAAGGCGGCCAGCGCCCCGCTTTCGGCGGCGAGGTCCAGGATCGCCTCGAACGGTACCGTGACGGTGAACGCGCCTTGCACGTACGGTCCCATGGCGTACGGCGCGAAGGTGAACGTCAACCCGTCGGGTGATAGGTGGTAGACGGCGAGGTCCTCCTCGGTCAGCGCGGTGACGCCGCCCTCCACCACCCACATCGCGTCCTGGCGCGCCAAGTCGGCCAGTACCAGCGCCTCGAGCCGCGGCAACCACGCCGTACCTTGCCGGAACAGGTCGACGAGGTCGAGGCGTCGGATGCCGAACGACCCCAGCTCCAACAGGTACGCGTCGAAGAAGGTGTTGGGATGAGCGCCGCCGGTGTAGGTGTCGATGGTGGCACGCAGGCTCAGGTAGCAACCGGCTAGGCCCGCGACGTCGAGCTGCTCGTCGATCGACCAGCCCCAGCCCACCGCGTCGTCGTCCGCCAGTGCGCGCCCCTCGTCCACGAACGCCTGCAACCGCGCCAGGCCGCCGCGCTCCAGGAAGGCGTTGGCGGACGCGCACAGGCCGGCGCCGAAATGCGGCAGCGAGAAGCGCGCGTCGATTACGCCCTGCGTCACGTGCCAGGTGGCGTACTGAGCGATGCGGCGGAGCGCCAGCGCGCCGCGCTCGCCGCCGGCCACGAGCAAGGCGCCCGTGAGCCGACTGCCGTCGTCGAGGCCGGTCGAGGAACGCGCCGCTTCGAGCGTCGCCAACGGACGCGGCGCAGCACCGACCGGGGGCCGACCCGAAGCGGGGGCGGACTCGAGCGCCGACCGTGCCTCCGACCAGGCGGCTTCAGGCGCCCACGCCGGCATGGCCGGGTCGGCGGGACGGTAGAAGGCGACGCGCAGTACCCCGTCCTCGCCCTCGAGTCCGCTTCCCTCCAGGGCGACGCCACGCCCTGCCAGGTGGAGCCTCGCGAAGGCGAACCCATCGTCGAACAGGGTGAGGTCGAGGAACGCCTCCTCGCCGAACGCGTCGGCACCGAACGCGTCGGCACCGGCCGCGTTCGCATCGTCGTCGTCGCCGGCATCGTCTTCCCCCAGCGGCAACTGGATCGCGCCCGGCGCCCAAGCGCCGCGGTACAACGCCCGCCACGGCTCGGCCGCCACCGCCATCGACGCCGTCGACCACGCCACGCAGGCCAGCACGAGCACCGCCGCGCGGGTCCACCGGCGACCCGGGGCGCCGCCGCGCGTGCTGCGCCGCGGCCGGGCGGCGACCGTCCCGCCGGCGCGCGTCACGCGTCTCCCTCCGTCGCCCCGCCGTCCATCCAACCGTGCGGGACGCGCACCGCCACCACCAGCGCCTCGACCGTGGTGGTGCCATCGGCCTCGACCGCGCAGCGCAAGACCGTCTTGCGGGCGGCGCGCTCCTCGATCCGGGCGGTGATGCGCAGCGCCCGCCCGATGGGCGTGGGGCGCAGGTAGTCGAGCTGGAGCCTGCCGGTGGCGTACCACAAGCCGGGCGGCTGGCCCACCGGCCGCCCCTCGGCCTGGTAGGCGTCGGCCATCGCGGTGCAGACGGCGTGGCAGTCGATGGCGGTGGCGAGGATGCCGCCGTTCACCACGTGGGTCGGCGCGGCGGTGTGGTGCGTTGCCGGCGTGAAGGTCGCCACCGCGACGTCGCCGTGCCACCGGCTCTTGATCCGCAGGCCGGCGGCGTTGTGGGGGCCACAGCCCCAGCAGTGGTTGTGGTCGATGGCGTCCTGGAACGCGGTCGCGCTCGCCGGTGCGGAGTGCGGATCGAGCGGTCGCTTCATGGATGCAGTCTACGTGCGGTCTGGCGGCCGCGTCGTGTCGCGTACACTGCCGCATGACCGGGGGGAGTCCGCGCCGCCGCGCAGCCGTGGTGGTGATCCACGGCATCGGCGACCAGCCGCCGCTACGCACCTTGGGCGCGTTCGTGCAGGGGCTGGTGCGCGCGGCGCGCGAACGGTCGATCACGCAGGTGCCGGCAGCCGATGCCGCCGCGCCAGCGGACGCGCAGGCCATCGCCGCGCCGGTTCCCGGAACGTTGCACGTCGCGGGGCGACCGCGGCCGCTGGTGCGGCTCGCCGGCCGGGACCTCGGTCTCGACCTCGACGACGTCGATGTCCTCGAGTACCACTGGGCCGAGCACGCCGTGGGCCGCATCGGCGCGTTCGCCACCTTCGGCTGGCTGCTCGGCACCGCCCTCGCCGGCCTCGACTTCCGGCGCCAGGTGCCGTTCCTGCTGGCGCGGGAGGGGGCGAGGGCGTGGCCCTCCGTGCTCCGGCAGCTGCTGTGGGTCGCCACCCTGGCGGCGTCGGCGGCGGGGCTGGTGGTGGCCGCGCTCGCGGTGGCGGCGCGCGCCGGCGCGGCGCTGGCGGCCGTCCGCGACGCCGTCGTCGCCTTGCCGGGTCTGTCGTCGGTCACGACGGCCGTCGGTCTGGTGGCGTTCGGTTGCCTGGGCATCGCCACCGTGGCGCTGGGGCGCGACGTACTTGCGGCGCGCCTCGAAGCGGCGGCGGTTCGCCGTCGCCACCGCGGGGGACGGGCGCCTGCGTGGGACGGCATGTACGGCCCGGCCGCGCGGCGGTGGGCGCCGGCCGCCATGGCGGCACTCGCCCTTGCCGTGACGGCGACGGCGGCGCTCGGCTGGGCCGTGCGCCCGGCGCTGGCGCAGTACGGGCGCTCCATCGGGTTGCTGATGTCCGACGGCGGCGTGGCCGTCGGTCTGCTGGCGTTGGCCGCGGCATGGACGGCGCGCGCGCTGCTCGCGAGCCACGTGGGCGACATCGCCCTGTACGTGACCAGCGACCGCACCTCCGCCCGGGCGCGCACGCGCCGCGCCGTGCTGGACGAGGGGCAGCGCATCCTGCTGGACTTGCTGGGCGACGGCGAGGAGCGGAGCCGGGGGTCGGACACGAAGCACGATGCCCACGCCGAACGCGGTGCCGCCGCCCGTTACGACGCCGTGATCCTCGCCGGGCACTCCCTCGGCAGCGTGATCGCGCTCGACCTGCTGGACCGCCTGGCGCGCGAGCAGCGCCACCGCGAGGTGCCGCTGGAGCGCCTTCGGGGCCTGGTCACGTTCGGCTCGCCGCTCGACAAGGTCGCCTACTTCTTCCGCCAACGACCGGCCGAGGGCGAGGCGGTGCGCTCGCAGCTCCTCTCGTACCTGCACGGCGTCCGGCGGCTCCGGACCGCACGCGATTACGGCCCGTACGCCTTCGCGCCGTACACGCTGCCGTTCGCTCGGCTGTCGTGGTTGCACGTGCACGCGCCGGCGGACCCGCTCAGCGACCTGCTGGTGCACTACCGCGTCGACCGCCTCGTGACGCTTCCGCTGCGCGACCCGTTCACGGCGCACGGCGCCTACTGGCGCGACGATCGCTTCTACGGCGCGGTGCTCGGTTGGCTCCGGGGCGACCCAGTGGGGAACGTGGTGCGCGAAGACCCCGACGCGCCGATGCTAGGCTGATGCGCGTGCCCGACGCCCCCCGGACCACCCCCTCCCAGCCCGACGAGCGCACGACGAGCGGCGAGGCGCCCCTCGCCCCAGGCCTTGCCGCGACGCGTCCGCGCATCACCGTGGTCGGTGCAGGCATGGCCGGCAGCGAGGCCGCCCTGGCGGCCGCGCGTCTGGGCGTGGACGTCGATCTGCTCGAGATGCGTCCGCGCACCTCGACGCCCGCGCACCGCACCGGCGACTTCGCCGAGATGGTGTGCTCCAACAGCTTCGGCGGCGAGGGCGCCAGCAACGCCAAGGGCCTGTTGCAGGCCGAGATGCTGGCCGCCGGGGGCGTGGTGATGACCAGCGCCGTGGCGCACCGCGTGCCGGCGGGCGGCGCGTTGGCGGTCGATCGCGACGCGTTCTCGCGCGCGGTCACGGCGCGCGTTCGCGCCGAGCCGCGCATCACCGTGCACGAGACGGAGCTCCTCGAGGTGCCCGACGGCGTCGTAGTGCTCGCCACCGGACCGTTGACCGGCGACGCCTTGGCCGCCTCCATCCGGACGCTCGTCGGGATGGAGTTCCTCGGGTTCTACGACGCCGCCGCCCCGGTCATCGCCTACGACAGCATCGACATGACCATCGCCTACCGCAAGGGGCGGTACGGTCAGGCGGCCGACTACATCAACCTGCCGTTCCGCCGGGAGGAGTACGAGCGCTTCTACCAGGCGCTCGCCGAGGCGCGCTCGCACACGCCGCACGACTGGGAGCAACTCGAGTTCTTCGAGGGGTGCATGCCGATCGAAGAGATCGCGCGCCGCGGCATCGATACGCCGCGCTTCGGGCCGCTCAAGCCGGTCGGGCTCGAGCACCCCGAGACGGGCGAGCGCTTCTACGCCGTGGCGCAGCTGCGGCAGGAGGACGCGCGCGGGCAGATGTGGTCGTTGGTGGGCTTCCAGACCGGCCTGAAGTGGGGCGATCAGCTGGCGGTGGTGCGGCTCATCCCCGGCCTGGCGGACGCCGAGGTGGTGCGCTACGGCGTGATGCACCGCAACACCTACCTCGCCGCGCCGCGGCTGCTCGGGCCGACGCTGACCTTCCGCGACCACCCGCGGCTCTTCACCGCGGGCGTGTTGGCGGGCACCGAAGGGTACCTGGAGTCGTCCGCCACCGGCTGGCTGGCCGGCACCAACGCCGCGCTGCGGGCGCTCGGACGCGCGCCGCTGGTCCCGCCGGAGGAGAGCATGCTCGGCGGGTTGGTGCGCTACCTCGCCAGCGCCAACCCCGAAGGGTTCCAGCCGATGAACGCCAACTGGGGCCTGGTCCCGAACCCGCCCAAGCGCAAGGGCGAGGGCAAGAAGGAGCGCCGCGAGGCGATGTACGCCCGCGGGCTGGCGGCGTTCCGGACGTGGCTGGATGGCGCCGGCCTGGTGTAGGGCGCCGGCGCTAGAATGCGCCATGCTGCCCATCGACCTCCGGAGCGACACCGTCACCACCCCCACGGCCGCCATGCGCGCCGCCATGGCGGAGGCGGCGGTCGGCGACGACGTCTACGCCGAAGACCCCACCGTCAACCGACTCCAGGCCAAGCTGGCCGAGATGGCCGGCTTCGAGGCCGGCCTGTTCGTGCCCAGCGGCACCATGAGCAACCAGATCGCGCTGGCGGTGCATGCCCGACGCGGCAGCGAGGTGATCTGCCCCGAAGGCGCTCACATCTACGAGTACGAGCCGGGGGCCATGGCGGTCATCGGCGGCCTGCTCCCGCGGCTGGTGCCTGCGCCCGACGGCGCGCCCAGGCCGGAGGACGTTCGCGGCGCGGTGCACCGCAGCGTGCACCAGTCGCCCACGGGACTCATCTCGCTCGAGAACACCCACAACCGAGCGGGCGGCACGGTGGTGCCGCTCGAGACGGTACGTGCCGTCCAGCAGGTGGCGCGCGAGGAGCGGTTGCCCATCCACCTCGACGGCGCCCGCGCGTTCAACGCCGCCGCCGCGCTGGGAGTGGGCATCGACGCGGTGTGCGCCGGGTTCGACTCCGTCTCCATCTGCCTCAGCAAGGGGCTGGGGGCGCCGGTGGGCAGCGTCCTGCTCGGGTCGAAGGCGTTCCTCGGCGAAGCCCATCGCTACCGGAAGCTGCTCGGCGGCGGCATGCGGCAGGCCGGCGTGCTGGCCGCCGCCGGGATCGTGGCGCTGGACACCATGCCGCAGCGTCTGCACGAAGACCACGCCCGCGCCAGGCGCTTGGCCGAGGGCCTGCTCGGCGCCGAAGGGCTTGGCGTCGACCTGTCGCGGGTGCAGACGAACATGGTCTACCTGCGGGTCGCCGACGCCGCCGCCTTCGCCCGCCGCTGCGAGGCCGCCGGCGTGCGCTTCGGCGCGATGGCGCCGGACGCGGTGCGTCTGGTGACGCACCATCAGGTGAGCGACGAGCAGATCGAGCACGCCATCACCGTGCTGCGCCGCGAAGCCGTGGCGGTTGCGCCGTCGCCGACGCGGTGACGCCAGGTCCTCGCCGCGTCGTCCTGCTGGCGCACCCGGCGGGGCACTCGCTGAGCCCGCGGATGCACGCGGCGGCGTTCGCCGCGACCGGCATCGACGCCGAGTACCGGGCGCTCGACGTGCCGCCCGCCGACCTGGAGCGCGCGGTCGAGGCCCTGCGCGAGGCGGCCTACCTCGGCGCCAACGTGACGGTCCCGCACAAGCAGGCGGTGGCCGCGCTGGTGGACGAGGTGGACGACGAGGCGCGCGCCATCGGGGCGGTGAACACCGTCGTCAAGCAAGGCGCGCGCTTGCTCGGGTGCAACACCGACGCCCCCGGCTTCGTGGCCGCGCTCGAGGAGGACGGCTTCGATCCTGCCGGCACGAGCTGTCTGGTGCTCGGTGCCGGCGGCGCGGCGCGGGCGGTGGTGTGGGCGCTGGCGCGCGCGGGCGCCGAGGTGCGTGTGGCGAACCGCGGGGAGGAGCGCGCCAAGGACCTGGTGACCGACCTGACGCGCTCCGGCTTGCGCCGGCCCGCGCCTTCGTGGATCGCGAACCGCGACGTCGCCGCGGCGATCGCCGACGTGGACCTGCTGGTGAACACCACCTCGGTGGGGATGGCGGGCGGCCCGGCGCCGGACGGCGTGCCGCTGCCGAACGACGCCGACGTCCGGGGCCTGCCCGCCTCGGCGTTGGTCGTCGACCTGGTGTACCGCCCGGCCCTCACGCCGCTGCTGGCGCGCGCGCGCGAGCTCGGCCTGCGCCATCGCAACGGGGTGCCGATGCTGGTGTGGCAGGGCGCGTTGGCCTTCGAGGCCTGGACCGGCGTGCGGGCACCGGTCGCTGCCATGCGCGCGGCGGTGGAGGAGGCGTTGGCGGCCGAAGGTGCCGGGGCGCCGGCGGCGTGAGCGGTCGCGGTTGGTAGACTCGCTTCCGTGCGCATCGCCATCCTCGCCGACGTCCACGCCAACCTGCCCGCGCTCGAGGCCGTGCTGGAGGACATCGAACGCCAGGGCGTCGACCGCGTGGTGGTGAACGGCGACAGCGTCAACCGAGGGCCGTCCAGCGTGGCGGTGCTCGAGCGGCTGCGCCCCTACTTAGGCGACACCACCCTCGGCAACCACGACGACCTCATGACCATCGTGTTGGAGCGCCGCGGCGAGTTGGGCGAGCCGTGGTTCACCGACCCGTTCTGGGGCAGCACGCGCCTGGCGGCCGCGCACGTAGGCGGCGCCGGCTGGATCGAGACCATCAAGACGCTGCCGATGACGCTTCGCATCGCGCTCCCCGCAGCGCCGTCGGTGCTGGTGTCGCACGGCAGTCCGCGGCACTACCGCGAAGGGTACGGGCGCAACCTGACGCCCGAGATGATCTCGGAGATCACCGAGGCGCACCCGGCCGACGTGCTGGTCGGCTCGCACACGCATCGCCCGCTGTTGATGCGGTGGGGTCGGCACACCGTCCTCAACACCGGTGCCGTTGGCGCGTCGTTCGATGGGGACGCGCGCGCCCACTACCTCGTCCTGGAACTCGACGAGGGAGCCTGGCGGCCGCAGTTCCGGCGTGTGCCGTACGACTTGGATCGCGCGCTGGACGACTACGAGACGTCGGGCTTCCTGAGCGACGGGGGGCTCAGCGCGCACATCTTCCACGAGGAGTTGCGGCACGCCCGCTCGTACATGGTGCCGTTCCTGATGTGGTGCGAGGAGCAGGACCGCCTGCACGACGCTGCCGCATGGGACGAGTTCCGCGACCGCTTCGAGGCGCGCTTCCGACCGCCGGAGCGCGTGGACGACGTGCGCGTCTCGGCCGAACCGTGACGCCGCCGGACGTCGACTCCCTTCCGCCATCGGGCTCGCGCTGGCGCGACCTCCGCGCCATGGTGCGGGCGACCGCCGGTCGGTGCCCCAACTGCGGTGAGGGCGGCGTGTTCGTCTCGCTCTACGGCGTCCGGCCCACGTGCCGCCGCTGCGGCGTCCGGTTCGAACGCGATCCCGGCGCATGGCTCGGCGCGATGGTGGTGGCGTACGCCCTGGCCGTCGTGGTGGTGGTGCTGGTGGCGGTGGTCGCGATCGTGCGCTCCGGGCTCTTCCCCGGCCTGGAGTGGTGGCTCGTCGGCGTGGGCTTCGCGACGGTCGCCCTGGCCTACCGCCCGGCGAAGGGCTGGTGGCTGTGGTGGATGTGGGCGGCAGGGTTCGTCACGCGCGACGGCGACGGCCCGGCGACGGCGGCGCCCAGCGCCGCGCCCCCAGGGACCACCTCGGCCATGCCCGACCCGACCGACGCGCGGTCGGGCCCGTCAGGCGCGACGCGCGCGCCCGACGGCGATGAGCAGCACGCTGATGATGGTGAACGCCACCAGCGATAGCACCGGGATGGTGATGAAGCCGAGCCAGTTGATGTACTGCAGGTTGCACGGCACCCCCGCCCGGCACAGCGCGGCACTGCCGAACCCGGGGACCTTCTGCTCCAGCACGTGGTACCCCGCCACGAGCATGCCGAGCAGCGACAGCGGCAAGGCGTACTTCACGACCCCGCGGTCCTGCCGGTAGCTGGCGACGGCCAGGATGATCGCCAGCGGGTACATCAGGATGCGCTGGTACCAGCACAAGGTGCATGGCACGAAGAGCCGGACCTCGCTGAAGTAGAGGCTGCCGGCGGTCGCGACGACGGCGGTCAGCCAGGCGGGGTAGATCAGCGGCGCGCGCACGGCGTCAGTTCGCGGCGTCTTCGATCGCGCGGCGGACGTTCTCGAGGGTGGGGTTCGCCACCACGGTACCGTCGACCACCACCGACGGCGTGCCGGTGAGGTTGAAGGTGCGCGTCGCGGCCACGTCGGCATCGACGGCGTCGGCCGTGGCGGCGTCGTTCACGCAGGTGCGCAGCGCGTCGCCGTCCAGCGATGGCGCGTAGGTCAGGGCGATCTCGATGGCGCGCGGGGTGTTCCGGATCTCGCTCTGCGCCCGCAGGAGGATCGGCTCTAAGTCGACGAACGCCTGGTTGCTCTGCCGGTAGACGCACTCGCCCATGACGGCCAGGGTGCGCGAGCGCACCGGGTCGACCACCGGGAAGTTCAGGAAGTACAGGCTGGCCACGCCGGTATCGACGAACTCGCGCTTGAGGATCGGCGTCACCGTCTCGCTGAAGTTCGCGCAGTGCGGGCAGAGGAAATCGAAGAACACGGCCACCTTCACCGGCGCGTCGGCCGAACCGTCGAACGGCTGGGCGGCGTAGTCGATCTCGCCGGAGGCGGACGTGCCTCGCAGGCGGGGGGCCAGGAGGACGCCGGCCACTACCAGCACGGCGACGACGATGGTGAGCAGAGTGAGGCGCTGCGGGTTCATGGTGCGTAGTCTACTGGACGGTCGCGCCCCGCGGCGTGCGCCCACCGCCCCTGGAGAAGGGGCAGGCGGCGCCCGTTCGACCGCTGGTGGCGGCGGGTGGTGCCGCGCGCTTCGGCACGGCCGCGGTGTCACCGGGGCTAGCATGACGCATGAGCACGACCACGCTACCCACTTCGTACCGTGCGCTTCGCGTCACGCTCGATGGCGACGAGGCTCGTCGCGCCGTGACGCAGGTGCCGTTCGACACCCTGCCGGACCACGACGTCACCGTTCGCGTGCGGTACTCGGCGCTGAACTACAAGGACGCGCTGTCGGCCAGCGGCAACCGCGGCGTGACGCGGACGTACCCGCACACGCCCGGCATCGACGCGGCGGGCGAGGTAGTGGCGTCGCGCGACCCACGCTACGCGCCCGGCGATGCGGTGCTCTGCACCGGCTTCGACCTCGGCATGAACACCCCGGGCGGGTTCGCCGAGTACGTGCGCGTGCCCGGCGAGTGGCTGGTCCCGCTGCCAGGTGGCATGGACGCCCGCGAGGCGATGGCGCTCGGCACGGCGGCGTTCACGGCGGCGGTGGCGCTGGAGCGGCTCGCGAGCGTCGGAGCCGGGCCGGAGCTAGGGCCGTTCGTGGTGACGGGAGCGTCGGGTGGGGTGGGCAGCATGGCGGTGGCGCTGCTGGCGCGGGCCGGTTTCGAGGTGGTGGCGAGTTCGGGCAAACCCGAGGCGGAGGGGCTCCTCCGGGCGCTCGGCGCCGCGCGGCGCATCCCGCGCGAGGAGCTGGCGTCCGGCGCGCAGCGGCCGATGTTCCGAGCGGCCTACGGCGGCGGGGTGGACACCGTCGGCGGCGCGACGCTCGCGACCCTGGTCAAGAGCACGGCGGTGGGGGGCGCGGTAGCTGCCTGCGGTCTGGTGGGCGGCGCCGAGGTGCCGCTGACCGTGTTCCCGTTCATCCTGCGTGGGGTGGCGCTGCTGGGTGTCGACACCGAGCACACGCCCCGCTCGGCGAGGCTGTCGACCTGGACGCGGCTGGCGGGCCCGTGGCGCCTGCGCGAGGAGCTGGCGCTTCCCGGCATGGTCCGGGAGGTGGCGCTGGAGGACCTGGATGGCCCGATCGAGGAGATCCTGGCCGGGCGGGTGACGGGTCGGGTAGTGGTGCGGCTGTAGGCTCGGCTCCGGGTCGGCCGAGGACGCTTTGCTAGACTCGACCTCGACGCCTGGCGCGGCCCCTACCTCGATGCGCGCTCGCGCGTGCGAGGAACGCCGCACGGACGCCAGGTCCGCCCCGAACCGAACGGAAAGGAGCACGTCCGCATGGCTTTCACCCTGCCCGACCTGCCGTATCCCAAAGAGGCCCTGGAGCCGCACATCGACGCGCGCACCATGGAGATCCACCACGACAAGCACCACGCCGCGTACACCAACAACCTCAACGCCGCCCTCGAGAAGCACCCCGAGTTGGCGTCGAAGAGCATCGAGGAGTTGCTGCGCGGCATCCAGCAAGTGCCTCAGGACATCCGCACCGCGGTGCAGAACAACGGCGGCGGCTTCGCCAACCACAACCTGTTCTGGACCGTCATGGGCCCGAACGGCGGGGGCCGGCCGAGCGGCGACCTGGCCAGCGCCATCGACAGCGCCTTCGGCGGCTTCGAGGCGTTCCAGGAGAAGTTCGCGGCCGCGGCCGCCGGTCGCTTCGGCTCCGGCTGGGCGTGGCTGGTGGTGGACGGCAACGGCGCCCTGCAGCTGTACTCGACCGCCAACCAGGACTCGCCCTACATGCAAGGGCACACCCCGATCCTAGGCCTGGACGTGTGGGAGCACGCCTACTACCTCCACTACCAGAACCGCCGTCCCGACTACGTCCGGGCGTTCTGGAACGTCGTCGACTGGGGCGCGGTCGCCGCGAACTTCGCCGCTGCACGGTAGGGCGGCGGCGCAGCACCGACGCCCCCGCTAGGCCAAGGCCCAAGCTAGCTACGTTCTCGACCGGAGCGCGTTCCCCGCGCTCCGGTCGCGTCGTTAGCCTGGCACCATGCTGTCGCCGCGGCCCGATCACCTCACCTGGGCGTTGGCAGCCGCCTGCCTGAGCCTCGGCGTGGTGGCGTTGGCGCCGCGCTACCTTCCGCGGGCGGCGGCGGTGCGCATCGAGCAGCCGGCGGTGGTGGTGTCGATCGAGGGGCAGGTGAAGCGGCCCGGCGCCTACACGCTGCCGTTCGGCGCGCGCGTGGCCGACCTCGTCGACGCAGCCGGCGGGTTCACCCCGGCAGCTGCTCGCACCTTGGTGGCGCTGGCCGATCCGCTCACCGACGGCGAGGTGGTGCAGGTCCCTGCCCTCACGGCCAGCGGCGGCGTGGAGCGGGTGTCGCTCAACTCGGCCAGCCTGGAGGCGCTGCAGGGCCTCCCCGGCGTCGGGCCGGCCATCGCCGGGCGCATCGTCGCGCACCGGCCGTTCGCTCGGGTCGACGACCTGCTGGACGTGCCGGGCATCGGCCCGCGCACGCTCGAACGGTTGCGACCGCTGGTGTCGTTGTGAGCCCGGAGGAGGTCGACCGGCCGCCCGGCCCGAGCCCGAGCGCGCCGTACGTCCCGTGGCCCCTCCCGGCAGCGGTCGGTCTGGCGCTGGGGATCTGCGCCGCCGCGGCGCTTCCCACCTGGGTGGCGTTGGCGACGCCGCTCGGGCTCGCCTCGGGCGTGGCCGCTACCGTGGCGCGGCGGCGCGGCTCCTACCCGACGTGGCTGCTGGTGGCGGTGGCGGCGATGAC
>CAZACZ010000003.1:96604-124736 GCA_964483695.1 uncultured bacterium
CGCGGCGGCGCGGCTCCTACCCGACGTGGCTGCTGGTGGCGGTGGCGGCGATGACGGTGGGTGCGGCGCGCTTCACGCTGTGGCGGCACGCGGCCGATCCTGTCGCGCCGCTGCTGGGTCGGGAGACGCGCTGGATCGGCCACTCGGACGGCAACGTGCTCCGGGTGCTTGACCCGGTGCGGACACGCTTGGCGCTGGTGCCCACGGGCAGCGTCGAGGAGGTGCCCAGCGGCTGGGTGACGGTCGTGGGCACCGCGGAGCGCGCCGACGGCAAGCGCAACCCGGGCGGGTTCGACTACGCCGGCTACCTGCGCAGGCGCGGCGTCACGGCCGAGCTGTTCGTCGCGGGCGTCGTCGAAGCGCGCGGCCGCCGCAGCGTGCGCGACCGCCTGCTGGCGGGCGTGCGCCAAGGCCTCTCCGAGGAGGCGGCGGCGCTGATGGCGGCGATGACGCTGGGCGTGCGCGACGACCTCGGCACGCTGCGCGACCGCTTCGCCGCCGCCGGCCTGGCCCACGTGCTGGCGTTGTCCGGCCTGCACGTCGGGGTGCTGTTGGCCGCCATCGGGCGCCTGTTGGCGCCGCTCGGGCGGCGGCGCTACCCCTGGCTGATGCTGATCACGGTCGGGTTCGTGGCCCTGGTCGGGCCCTCTCCCAGCGTGGTGCGGGCGGCGGTGATGGCGCTGGCGGTGCTCGTTGGCCTCGCGTCCGGGGCGGGGCGGGTGGCGCCTTGGACGGCGCTCGGCCTGGCGGCGACCGCCGGCTTGCTGCATGCGCCGCAGATGCTGTTCGACGCCTCGTTCCAACTGTCGTACCTGGCGGTGGGCGGCATGCTGGCCTTCCTCCCGCCCTGGCTGGCGGTCGCGAACGGCGCCGCGGACGGCCCGGCGGCGGCGCGGCGGCGTCCGACCGTCCTGCCTACCCGTGGGCGGTCGGGCGGGTTGGTGACGGACGTCCTCGTGCCGTGGGCCAGGCGCGCGCGCCCGTTCGTCGTCGCCGGCGGGGCGGCAAGCGTGGCGGCGCAACTGCCGAGCCTCTCGCTGGTTGCGGGTTCGTTCGGGTCCGTGCCGTTGGCGTCGCCGCTGGTCAACCTGTTGGCGGTGCCCTTGGCAGGTGTGCTGGTGCCGCTCGGCTTCCTGGCGGGTGCCGTTGGGCTGGTGGCGTCGCCGCTGGCTTGGCTCGTCAACCGCGCGACGTTGCCGTTGGCCGAGGCACTGCTGGCCCTCGCGGCCGCGGGGGAGCGGCTCCCGGCGCTGGCGTGGGGCGAGGTGACGTGGCTCGGTCACGCCTGCTGGGCCGCCACGGTGGTGGCGCTGGCGGCCTGGGCACACGGCATGCTGCGCCCGCGCCACGCCTTGACCGTGGCGCTCTGCGCCGGCGTCACCACCTGGGCGGTGCCGCCCGCGTCGGCGCCGCCGGACGTGTGGTTCCTGGACGTCGGGCAGGGCGACGCCGTCGTCCTGCGCCTCCCGGGAGGCGTGCACGCGTTGATCGACGGTGGGGGCACGCCCTTCTCGGACTTCGACGTCGGCGCGCGCGTCGTGCTGCCGGCGCTGCGCGCGCTCGGGGTGTACCGGCTGGACGTGGTGGTCGCCACCCACCCCGATGCCGATCACGTCGAAGGGCTCCTGGCGGTGCTCGATAGCATGCCCGTGGCGACGCTGATCACCGGCCCGTCTGCGCCGGGGGTGGCGTTCGACGAGCGCTTGCGAGCCCTGGCCCGGGCGAACGGCACGCGGGTGCACGAAGCGCGGCGTGGCGAACGGATCCACCTCGGCATGCCTTCGTCGGGTCGCGGTGACGGCCGAGCGGTCCTGGAGGTGCTGAATCCCGGCGCGGACGCAGCGGAGCGCGTCGTCGAGAGCCCCAACGAGACGTCCGTCGCGCTCGCTCTGTGGCTCGACGGCACGCCGCGGGCGGTGTTCCTGGGCGACCTGGGCATCGCCACCGAGGCACACCTGGCGGTGCCGCCGGTGCAGGTGCTGATGGTGGGGCATCACGGCTCGCGCGGGAGCACGTCGGAGGTCCTGCTGCGGGCGGCACGGCCGCGCCTCGCGGTGATCTCGGTGGGGCGGAACCGCTACGGCCATCCGCATCCCAGCGTGGTGGAGCGTCTGCGCTCTGCCGGCGTCACGGTGCGGACGACGTTGGAGCACGGCGCGGTGCGGGTGCCGCTCGGACCGCGAGGCGGTGGCGTGACCGTAGCGGTGGAGGGATCCCCGGCCCCCTGGTAGGGTCCGTGTCGGGGGCGAGGCGGCCGCCGCGCGACGAGGCGCGAGACGGCTCGGGCACGGCACACCTCGCAGGTCGCGCCCGACGGAAGGGAGGCCGCCCGTGATAGATTGTTCACGATGCTCATGACGGTCCGGGTGTTATCGGAGCAGGGCCCGGTGCGGGTCGAGCTTGCCCGCTGGAAAGACCGCCTGGTGGTGGTCAAGAGCCTGCGCGGGTTCCACCCGTTGTTCCGTCAGCGCCTCGAGCGCGAGGCGGCGGTCGTCGGCAAGCTGCGGCACGACAACATCGTTCCGCTCCTCGGGGCGGAGGACGGTTCGCTGATCTACGCGTACTGCCCAGGCGTGAGCCTGCAGGAGGCGCTCGACCGCGGTCCGCTGCGGCCGCGTCGAAGCGCCAAGATCATCGCCGACGTGCTGTCGGCCCTGGCGTACGCGCACGCCCAGGGCGTGATCCACCTCGACGTCAAGCCGGGCAACATCCTCGTCAAAGGGGAGCGGGCCCTGCTGACCGACTTCGGCTTCGCCAAAGACCTCGGCCTCACCGCCATCACCAGCCAGGACATGATGATGGGAACGCCGAGCTACATGGCCCCCGAGCAGTTCCAGGGGGTGCGCACCGACCATCGATCCGACGTCTACGGCGCCGGCGCGGTGCTCTACCACATGCTCACCGGCGAGCCGCCCTACGGCAGCCAGGTGGTGCGCTTCCTCGCCGGCGACGACCGTGTCCCGCTCGCGCCGCTGCCGGCCGGCGCCGAACCGTACGGGCACGTCGTGCATCGCGCGTTGGCGCGCGACCCGGACCACCGCTTCGCCAGCGCCGAGGAGATGCTGAGCGCCGTCCGCAACGTGCTGCAGGCTGCCTGACGCGATGGTGCTCGCGTACACCGGCGATCCGTTCTTGGTGCGGCGCGCGGCGCGTTCCGCGTTGCGCGAGCACGGCGTCGACCCGGCCGGCGTGACGGAGCTCGGGGAAGGCCTACGGCCGGAGACGGTCCTCGACCTCGCCTCGCAGGGTGGCCTGTTCGGCCAGGCGGCGCTGCTGGTCGATTTCGCCGAGGCGTTCCAAGGGCAGGCGGGCGTGCGTCCGCGCAACGAACTGATGAAGGCGCTCGAGCGCGTGCCGGACGACGCTGTCGTGGTGGTGCTCGACCCCGACGCCACGCCGGCGCGGCAGAAGGCGTTCCAGGCGCTCGGCGAGCACCATCACCTGCCCACCCCGCGCTTCGAGCGCTTGCCGCGCTGGATCGCGGCGGAACTCGACGCCGCCGGCGTGCGCTACCGGCGCGACGTGCCGAGCGTCCTGGCCGAGCTGTTCGGGGAAGACCCGGCGGCCATCGCGTCGGAGGTGCAGAAGCTGGCCGCGCTCGACGAGGCGTTCGACGCCGAACGGGTACGCGCACTGGTGAACCGCCCCGTCGTCCACGACGCGTTCGACCTCATCGCGGCGATGGCCGAGGGTGACGCCGCCGCCGCCATGGCCATCGCGCGCCAGTTGCTGGACGAAGGGGAGGCGCCGCAGCGCGTCTTCGGTGCGCTGGTGTGGCAGTTCCAGTTGGTGGCGCGCGCCGTGGCCCTGCTGGAGCGCGAGCGGCCGCGCAAGGTGAGCGTCTCCGCGGCCGCGGCCACGCTCAAGGCCAACCCGAAGGCGGCCCAGCGCGCACTGGACCTGGCTGCCGGCCTCGACGAGGCGACGCTGACGCAAGCGCTCACCGAGCTGGTGGATCAGGACGTGCGCGGCAAGAGCGGCGGGGACGCCGAACTGGCGCTCGAGACGGCGGTGGTGCGCTTGGCGCGGTACTGGCGGCGCGAGGCGGCTGCGCGCTGAGGAGCGCCGTGCGACGGTACGCGCCGACCGCCTCAGGACCGGTCGGGTTCCCCGACGTGGCGGTCGGGCGGCGCCGCGGCGCGGTAGCGTCGGTACGCTTCCGTCAGCGCGGGGTCGGGCCGCGGTTCGATCACGTCGGCGACTACCAGGCGGGGCCGGACGTCGGAACCCAGCGCCCGCCACGCCAGCAACGCCGCGCCGTGGGCCGCTCCGTGCTCGTCCCGCAAACGGGCGATCGGTAGGTTCACCACGTCGGCCAGCAGCTGCACCCAGAACCGCGACCGGCTGCCGCCTCCGGTGGCGACCAGCGTCTCGAGGGCGACCAGCGGGCGCATCACGTCGTAGGCGTGCCCGATGCTGAAGGCCACGCCCTCGAAGACCGAGCGCGTCAGGTCGTCGGCGGTGGTCGCTAGGCTCAGGCCGCGCCACGCGCCGCGCAAGTCGGGGTCGAGGTACGGCGTGCGTTCGCCGGCGAGGTACGGGTGGAACGTCACCCCGCGCGCCCCGACGGGGCTGGCGGCGGCGCGGTCGGCCAACGTCGCCGCGTTCGAGGAAGGGAACAGCGTCCGTTCCAGCCAGGCGAGGCTGCCGGCGGCCGCGAGCGTCACGCCCATCAGTAGGTAGCCGCCGTCGGCGTGGGCGAACAGGTGCGCCCGACCGTGCGGCTCGGGCGTCGGCCGCGCCAAGGGCGCTTGCAGAACGCCGGACGTGCCGAGCGACACGCTGCCACGACCGAGATGGGCGCTGGTGATGCCCAGGCCCGTGGCGGCGGCGGCGTTGTCGCCGGCGCCCGCGACGACCGGGAGGCCCTCCGGCAGGCCGGTGGCACGCGCCGCTTCGGCGTGGAGACGTCCGACGATGGTGGCGGAGGCGACCAGCGGCGGGTACAGGCCGGCGTCCAGACCGAGTGCGCGCAGCACCGCTTCGTCCCAGCGCCCCGCGCGCAGGTCGTAGGCGTTGGACCCCGACGCGTCGGTCGGCTCGGCGACCCGTTCGCCCGTCAGCCGGTACGTCATGTAGTCCTTGGGGAAGAGCACGCTGCGCGTACGCGCGAACGCCTCGGGCTCGTGCCGCCGCAGCCACACCAGCTTGGCGAGCTGGAACCCGGTGATGGCCGGGTTGCCGCCGCGCGCCACCAGGTCGTTGCGCGCCACCGCCGCCTCGATCTCGGCGACGGCGTCCTCGGTGCGCTGGTCGTTCCACAGGATGGGGTTGCGTACCACCGCTCCGTCGGCGTCGAGCGCCACCATGCCGTGCATCTGGCCGGTCATCGCCAGGGCCTCGGGAGGGCGGGGAAGATGCCGCGCCACCTGCGCCAAGGCGGCGCCCGCGGCCGACCACCAGGCGTCGGCAGCCTGCTCCGTCCAGCCGGGTCGTGGGGTCAGCAGCGGGTAGGCGACCTCGTGCTCGGCCAGGACCGCGGCGCTCTCGTCGATGGCGGTGGCCTTCGCGCCGCTGGTGCCGATGTCGAGGCCGATCACGCTGCGTTCGCCCGCTCCGCTGGTCATGCCGTTCCTCCGGGGCATCCTGGGCACCCGTCGTTCTCCGTCGCGACCGGTCGACGCCGATCGTTCAACGCGCTCCGGTGAGGTGATCGACGACGATCTGGTCGATGCGTTCGAGGTTCGGACCGCGGCGACGCAACGCGTCGAGGTCGAAGGGGTGCCCCTTGAGCGCAGCGGCGGCGGCAGGGGCGTAGGGCAGGTACGGCGGCAAGCCGGGGTCCTCGACGCGGTACGCCGCGAGGAGCTCGACGTACTCGGCGTCGTGCGCCAGCGCCTCGGCCTTGTGTTTGAGGATCAGGTAGCTGCGCATGCAGCCCTTCGCGAACTCCCACACCCCCGCCTCGTCCTCCGTGCGGAGCGCGTGCGCGTCGAAGTGCCGGGGTCCGTCGTAATGCTGCTCGAGCAGCTTGACGGTGAACAGCGCCGCCTTGAGGTTCTCCGCGCCGAACCGCAGGTCCTGGTCGAAGCGGCTCATCTTCTGGTCGTTCAGGTCGACGTGGAACAGCTTGCCGGCGTCGATCGCCTGTGCCAAGGCGTGCGGGAAGCTGAGGCCCGCCATCGTCTCGTGGGCGAACTCCGGGTTCACCCCGACCATCTCCGGTCGTTCCAATGTGGCGATGAAGCCGAGCGCGGCGCCGACGTTCGGGAGGAAGGCGTCGCCGCGCGGCTCGTTCGGTTTCGGCTCGAGCGCGAAGCGAAGCGCGTAGCCTTGGTCGACGGCGTAGGCGCACAGGAAGTCGAGCGCCTCGCGGTACCAGGCGAGCGCGTCGACGAGCTTGCCGGCGCCGTCGACCTCGCTGCCCTCGCGTCCGCCCCAGAAGACGTACGTGCGCGCGCCCAGCTCGACGCCGAGGTCCATGGCGCGCATCGTCTTCTGCAAGGCGTAGGCGCGCACGCGCGCGTCGGCGCTGGTGAACGCGCCGTCCTTGAAGACCGGGTCGGTGAAGAGGTTGGTGGTGGCCATCGGCACGACCATCCCGTGGTCGTCGAGCGCCTGGCGGAACGTGCGCACGATGCGGTCGCGCTCCTGGCTGCTGCTGCCCGGCGGGATCAGGTCGTCGTCATGGAAGTTGACGCCCCAGGCGCCCAGTGCGGCCAGCTTCTCGACGCTGCGCACGGGGTCGAGCGGTGGACG
Source organism: uncultured bacterium (assembly GCA_964483695.1). GTDB lineage: Bacteria > Deinococcota > Deinococci > Deinococcales > Trueperaceae > CAZACZ01. Next base: position 103,304 of record CAZACZ010000003.1, read on the forward strand.
GGTGGGAAGGCCGAACGGGTCGCGCCCGACGTTGCCGACCGTCCACAACCCGAAACTGAAGCGGTGCTCGGGCTTGGGAAGCAGGTCCATGGTCACCCTCCGTGACCGCGAACGGGGCCCTCGAACGGCGTCCACTTCGCGTCGGACGCACTGGAGGCCACCGCGGCCTCGATGAACGCCACGCCTCTGGCGCCATCGAGCACGGTGGGGAAGTCGGGCGCGCTGCCGTCCGTCTTCGCAGCGCCGCCACCGAGGCCACCGCTCGCGGCCGCAGCTGCCGCGCCGCCGCGGCGCGCGACGATGGCGGACGCGACGTTGGTGTAGACGTTGGCGAACGCTTCGATGAACGCCTCGGGGTGGCCGGACGGCAGGCGCGAGTTGGCCTGCGCCGCCGCGCCGAGGTACGCCCCGCCGTTGCGCGTCAGGATGCGCGTGGGGCCGTCGAGGGTCTTGTGCACCAAGCGGTTGGGGTCCTCCTGCCGCCAACCGAGGCTTCCGCTGGTGCCGTAGACGCGGACGTGCAGGTCGTTCTCCTCGCCGACCTCGACCTGGCTGGCGATCAGCACGCCTTTGGCGCCGCCGCGGAAGCGCAGCAGCAGGTTGGCGTCGTCGTCGAGGCGGCGACCCGGGACGAACGAGGTGAGGTCGGCGCAGAGCGCCTCGAGCTCGAGCCCGGTGATGGTGGCGACGAGGTTCTCTGCGTGGCTGCCGATGTCGCCGATGGCGCCGCCGGCGCCCGAGCGCGCGGGGTCGGTGCGCCAGGCCGCCTGCTTGGCGCCGGTGTCCTCGAGCTTGGTGGCGAGCCAGCCCTGGTTGTACTCGACGATCACCTTGCGGATCTCGCCGATGGCGCCTTCGCGCACCAGCCGGCGCGCTTCCTTCACCAACGGGTAGCCGGTGTAGTTGTACGTCACCGCGAAGACCGTGCCGGCGGCCTCGACGGCGCGCACGAGCTCGGCGGCCTGACGCGAGTCCAGCACCATCGGCTTGTCGCACACGACGTGGAAGCCCGCCTCGGTGAAGGCCAACGCCACCGGATGGTGCACGTGGTTGGGGGTGACGATGGCGACGGCGTCGATGCGCTCCCCCTCGGGCAGGGCGCGCTCGCGTTCGAGCATCTCCTCCCAGGTCGGGTAGACGCGTGGCAGGCCGATCGCCTTGCCGCTCTCGAGGGCACGGTCCGGCGTGCTGGAGAGCGCTCCCGCCACGAGGTCCCACGCCCCGTCGAGGCGCGCCGCCATCCGGTGCACCGCCCCGATGAAAGCGTCCTTGCCGCCGCCCACCATGCCGAGCTTCAGCGGGACCGCGGGTTCACGCATCGTCGGCCTCCCGTCCGAACGCCGCGTCGAACGCGCCGGCGGGCGGTTCGAAGTCGAGCGAGCGCACGAACGCCGCGCTCTCGCTGGCGCCATGCACCCGGTCCATGCGGCTGTCTTCCCACTCGACGGACAGCGGCCCGCGGTAGCCGATGTCGTTGAGCGCCACGATGATCTCCTCGAAGTCGACGTCGCCTCGGCCCACGCTGCGGAAGTCCCAGTAGCGGGCCGCGTCGCCGAACGAGGTATGGCCGCCGAACACGCCGACGGTGCCGTCGCCGCGCCCCCACCAGACGTCCTTCATGTGGACGTGCACGATGCGCGGAGCGAAGCGCCGGAGGAAGCCGACGTAGTCGACGCCCTGGTAGGCAAGGTGCGACGGGTCGTAGTTGAAGCCGAAGCGGGCGTGCCCGCCGACGGCGTTCACGGCGCGTTCGGCGCTGGCGGAGTCGAAGGCGATCTCGGTGGGGTGCACCTCGAGCGCGAAGTTCACGTCGACCTCGGCGAACGTCTCGAGGATGGGGCCGAAGCGCCGGCCGAACTCCTGGAACCCGCGCTCCCAGTACTCCTGGCTGGTGGGAGGGAAGGCGTATAGCGAGTGCCAGATGGGGCTTCCGGTGAATCCCGTGACGACCCCGGCGCCGAGCGCCTTGGCGGCGCGCGCGGTGTCGGCGAGCTCCTTCGCGGCCCGCTGCCGGACGCCTTCCGGGTCGCCGTCGCCCCATACGTGCGGCGGAAGGATGGCTTGGTGCCGTTCGTCGATGCGGTCGCACACGGCCTGGCCCACCAGGTGGTTGCCGATGGCGAAGAGCGCCAGGCCGTGGTCGGCGAGCAGCTCGCGGCGCTCCTTGGCGTACGCGGGCTCGCCGACGGCGCGGCGCACGTCGAGGTGGTCGCCCCAGCAGGCCAGCTCGAGGCCGTCGTAGCCCATCTCCTTGGCCAGCGGGGCGAGCTCGGCGAGGGGCATGTCGGCCCATTGACCGGTGAACAGCGTGACCGGCCTAGCCATGTCGTCTCCTTTCGGGGGGAGGCGGTCGTGGAGCGGCGCTTCGATGCCGCCCCACGACCGCGATCGTGGCGTCAGGCGTTCAGAACGGGGAGTCCGGGAAGTAGTAGCGCGCGGCGTTCTCGGGCGTGACCAAGGTGGCGTCGAGGATGTAGGTGCCCAACATCGGCGCGTCGGAGACGAAGTGCAACGCCGTGACCTCCATGGCGGTGGCGATCATCGCCGGCGGGTACATCACGTCGACCGGGATCAACGCGTCGCCGTCCAGCACGCGCTTGATCATCTCCTTCATGCCGGCGCCGCCGACCACGAACAGCTCGTCCTCGCGGCCCGCCTGGCGCAACGCTTCGATGACGCCGACGGCGATGTCGTCGTCCTGCGCCCAGACCGCGTCGATCTCGGGGAAGCGGGCCAGGAAGTCCTGCATCACGTCGAAGCCGTCGTCGCGGTTCCAGTTGGCGTAGGCGTTGTCGAGCACCTCGATGTCGGTGGTCTCGAGCACCTCCATGCAGGCGTTGAAGCGCTGGTCGTCGATGACGGTGGGGATCCCGCGCAGCACGACGATCTTGCCCTGGCCGCCGAGGCGCTCGGCGATGTACTCGCAGCTCACGCGGCCGAGGCCGGGGTTGTCGCCTGCGACGTAGATGTCCTCGATCCCCTCCTCGATCAGGCCACGGTCGACGACGGTGATGAACACGCCTTGGGCCTTGACTTCGGCGACGGGGGCGGTGAGCGGGTCGGACTCGAACGGCAGGATGACGAGGGCGTCGATCTGGCTGACGGCCACGAGGTCCTGCAGGTCGTTGGCCTGCTCCTCGGAGCTGCCGGCGGTGGCGATGATGAAGTCGAGGTTCGGGTACTGCGCCTCGAGGCGCTTCTCGGCCTCGGCCGCCCAGTAGTTCACGCCGCCGGTCCAGCCGTGCGTGGCGGACGGGATGGACACGCCGATGACGGTCTTGTCCTGGGCGAAGCCGGTGGCAGCTAGGGCAGCGAGAGCGAGGACGATGGCGGTCTTGCGAAGCATGGGGTTCCTCCTTCTGGTGGGAGCGTGCCCGCTTCGGGGCGCGCTGCGCGTGGCGGTCGTTGCGGTGCCGTGGCGCGCCCGCCGGGGGCGCGGTGCCTCCCCTCCCTTCAGCCGCGGCGGCCGCGTTGCAGCAGGACAGCGCCGATGATGATGAGGCCCTGAACGGCTTGGTTCAGGTACTGGCTGATCACGTCCGTGAGGTTCAAGACGTTGCCGATGGTGGTGAGCAGGAGCGCGCCGACGATGGTGCCCCAGACGTGGCCGGAGCCGCCCTTGAGGGCGGTGCCGCCGATGATGACGGCCGCGATGGCCTCGAGTTCCCACAACAGGCCGGTGGAGCCGGACGCCGACCCCAAGCGCGGGACGTAGATGATCACGGCGATGGCGACGCACACCCCGGCGATGACGTAGGTGAGGGTCTTGACCAGGTTGACGCGGATGGCCGAGTAGCGCGCCACGTCGGCGTTCGAACCGATGGCCTGGACGTAGCGGCCGAAGCGCGTCCGGTGAAGCAGGATGCTGCCCACGATGGCGACCAGCGCGAAGATGATCACCGGCCACGGGACGCCGAGCAGGTACCCGTAGAACGCCGGCCGGTAGGTGGCGCGCAGGCCGAGCTCGAGGGAGATCGTGCCGCCGTCGGCCAGGTACGTCACCAACGCCCGGTAGATGCCGAGCGTACCGAGCGTGACGATGAACGGCTCGATGCGTCCGCGGGTGATGGCGAACCCGTTCAGGAACCCGGCCACCAACCCGAGCACCAGCGCCAGCACCACCCCCAGTAGGATGACGACGACGTTCGACGCGATGTCGTCGCTCCAGCGGTTCATCGCCAGGATCATGGCGCCGGCGATGAACGCCGCCATCGAGCCGACGGAGAGGTCGATGCCACCCGCGATGATGACGAACGTGGCGCCGACGGCGATGATGCCGATGAACGAGGAGCGCGTCAGCACGTTCAACAGGTTGTTGGACGACAGGAACACCGGGTTGATCAGCGCACCCAGCACGAACAGCGCGACCAGGCCCAGCAGGGGCGTGAACGTCTGCCAGTCGATGCGCCGCAGCAGGCGCGTGACGGCGCTAGGCGACCGCGTCGCCGAGGGTGTCTCCATACCCGTCCCCTTCGTCCTTCAGACCGGTGGCGTACTGCACGATCTCTTCCTCGGTCATGCGGGCTCCGTCGAGCACGCCGGTGATCCGGCCGGAGCGCATCACCACCACGCGGTGCGCCAGGCCGATGACCTCGGGCAGCTCGGACGAGATCACCACCACGGCCTTGCCTTGGCGTGCAAGGGCGGCGACGTAGAAGTAGATCTCGCGCTTGGTGCCGACGTCGATGCCGCGCGTTGGCTCGTCGAGGATCACGATGTCGGGCGTGGTGAGCATGATCTTCGCCAGCACCAACTTCTGCTGGTTGCCGCCGGAGAGCGTGCCAGCTGTCACGTCGAGCCGTGCGGCTCGGATGTCGAACTCGCGCTGCGCCCGTTCGAGCGCGGCGCGCTCGGCGCCCTCGTCGATGAACGGGTGGGCGAAGCGCTCGAGCGCTTGCAGCGTCAGGTTCGGACGCAAGCGCATCTCGGTCATCAGGCCTTTGCCCTTGCGATCCTCGGTGAGGTAGGCGATGCCGGCCCGCTTGGCGGCACCCGGGTGCCGCAGCTGCAGCGGCCGGCCGCGAAGGCGCAGGTCGCCGTGGCCGGGCCGTAGGCCCACGATCCCTTCGAACAACTCCGTGCGCCCGGCGCCGACCAGACCGGCGAAGGCCAGCACCTCGCCGCTGCGGACGTCGAACGAGGCCGACGTGACCGCCCCGGGGACGTGGAAGCTGCGGACCTCGAGCACCACGGGCGCGTCCGCGTGCACCTCCTTGACGGGGTACATGTCGGCCAGCTCGCGGCCGACCATCAGGCGCGCCATGTCGTGCTCCGAGGTGGTCGTGATGTCCTTGGTCGCGATGTGATGACCGTCGCGCAGGACGGTGACGCGATCGGCGATGGCCATGACCTCGTCGAGCTTGTGGGAGACGTACACCACCGCGACGCCTTCGGCCGTGAGCCGGCGGATGAGCCCGAACAAGACCTCCGTCTCGGCGCCGGTGAGCACGTCGGTGGGCTCGTCCATGAACAGCACCCGCACCTCGCGCGAGACGGCCTTGGCGATCTCCACCATCTGCTTCTCGGAGACCGAGAGATCGGCGACGCGCGCCCTCGGGTCGACGTCGGTCTCGAGTTGCGCCAGCAGTTCGGCGGTGCGCTCGCGCATCGCGCGCTCGTCGAGGAACGGTCCGCGGCGGACCTCGCGGCCCAGGAAGACGTTCTCCTCGACCGTCAGGTCGTCGGCGAGGTTGAACTCCTGGTGGATCAGCACCAGGCCGCGGTTCTCGGCCTCGCCGCTGTCCTTGAAGTGGACGTCGGCGCCGTTCAGCCGCAGCGTGCCGCGCGCCGGCTGCAAGTACCCGCTGAGGCACTTCATCAGCGTCGACTTGCCGGCGCCGTTCTCGCCCACCAGGGCATGCACCTCGCCGGCGCGGAAGTCGATGTCGACGCCGTGCAGCACCTCCACCGGTCCGAACGCGTGGTGCAGCGAGGTGGCGGACAGGAGCGGGGTTTCCGGCATCGCGAGAGCCTTCCGGGGGCGGAGCCGTGAGGCGCGGGGAGTGTCGAGACGATTAGGTTGACACTCAGATTAATTGCCACTATAGTCCGGGCAAAGGAGGGCGTCAAGCCGTGCGCGGCGCACCGTCGTACCAGCCGGCGCAGGGCGGACGCTCCGAAGGAGGATGCGCCGTGCCGCGCAAACGCACGGGCGCCAACCCGGCCCTCATCCGTCAGCTCAACGTCGCGCGTCTGTTCCACGCCCTGCGGCTCCATCCCGGTGCATCGCAACGCGAGCTGGCGCGCATCACCGCCATCGACCGAGCGACGGTCTCCGCGGTGGTGGCCCAGCTGGAGCAGGATGGGCTGCTCCAGCGGCGGCCGCGACCGGGCGCCGGGCGCGTCGGGCGGCCCGAAGTGGCGCTGCAGGTGGCCGAGGACGCCGGGGTGTTGGTGGGTGCTCGGCTCGAGCCCACCAGCATCCGGCTCATCGCCACCACCCTGGTCGGCACGCCCAGGGCAAGCCTGCAGCTGCCGTCGAGCACGGACCCGCAGCGTGCGGTCACGCGCCTGGTGCGGGGCGTGGGGCGGATGCTGACGGAAGCCGGCATCGAGGAGAGCCGAGTGCGGGGCATCGGCGTCGGCATCCCGGCGTTGATGGACCTCGGGGGCACGCTGCGTTTCGGGCCCAACCTCGGGTGGCGTGAGGTGCGGATCGGGTCGTTGTTGGAGGGCCGCTTCGCCGCGCCGGTGCAGGTCGACAACGACACCAACGCGGCGGCGCTGGCGGAGAAGCTGTTCGGCAGTTGCCAGCGCGTGTCCGACTTCGTGTTCGTGGCCGGGCACTCGGGCGTGGGCGGGGCGCTGTACCTGGGTGGGCGGTTGTACCGCGGGCCGCACGGGTTCGCCGGCGAGATCGGGCACATGAAGGTGGTCGCGGGGGGGCGCCGCTGCGGTTGCGGCGCTCAAGGCTGCCTCGAGGCGTACCTGTCCGAGCCGAACTTGCTGGCGCAAGCAGAAGACGAGGGCGTGCATGCCCCCGACCTCGAGACGCTGCGCGTCCTCGCCGAGCGCGGCGACGCCGCGGCCACGGCGGTGCTGGCGCGCGCCGGAGGGTACCTCGGGGACGTGCTGGCCGACATCGTCAACCTGCTGAACCCCGAGCGCGTGGTGCTCGGCGGCAACCTGGCCGCGGTCGCCGCGCCGCTGCTGAGCGCGGCGCGCCTGCGCTTGCAGTGCTACGCCCTCGAGGCACCCCGCGCGGGGTGCGAGCTCACCGTCTCGCCGTTGGGCGTCGAGTCGGTGACGATGGGCGGGGTGGCGCTGGCGCTGGAGGGCTTCCTGTCGTTGCCGAGTTGGCTCGCGGCCGCCGAGATGCACGACGACCTCGCCTGATGCGGGTACCGGTGCGGTAGCCTCGATAGGTGGACCGTCTGCGCGATGCCTTCCTAGCGGGCGACGAACGCGCCGTAGCGCGCGCCATCAGCCTGGTCGAGTCGGGCGCCGGCGCCGGGCAGGAGCTGCTGCGCTCGCTGCGCGAGCGGACCGGGCGCGCCGCGGTGATCGGCGTGACCGGCTCGCCCGGTAGTGGCAAGAGCACGCTGACCGACGGGCTGATCGGCTCGTCACGAGCCCGTGGCCGGCGTGTCGGCGTGGTGGCCGTCGACCCCACGAGCCCGTACAGCGGCGGCGCCATCCTCGGCGACCGCATCCGCATGACCCGCTGGCACGGCGACCCCGACGTGTTCATCCGGTCGATGGCGACACGCGGGCATCTCGGCGGCCTGGCCGCCGCCTCGCTCCAGGTGGTGGCGCTGCTGGACGCCGCCGGGTTCGACACCATCCTGATCGAGACCGTGGGGGTCGGGCAGTCGGAGGTCGACATCGTCCAGGCGGCCGACACCACGGTGCTGGTGCTCACCCCCGGCCAAGGCGACGGGGTGCAGGCGTTCAAGGCCGGCATCATGGAGATCGCCGACGTGTTCTGCGTCAACAAGGCCGACCTGCCCGGCGCCGACCGCTTGAAACGGGAGATCGCCGCCGCGATGGAGCTCGGCGCCTTCGCCGAGGGCGCCTGGCGGCCACCGATCCTCGGCGCCGTCGCCAGCAGAGGCGAGGGCGTCGAGGCGGTGCTCGACCAGGTCGAGGCGCACCGCGCGCACCTCGAGCAGCAGGGGGTGCTGGCGTCGGCGCGGAGACGGCGGGTGCGCGCCGAGGTGGTGGCGATCCTCGGCGAGCAGCTGCGGCGCGCCCTGGCAGAGCGCGAGGACGACGCGGTGGACGCCATCCTGGCGGGACGCGCGACGCCGGCGCAGGTGGTGCAGCGCTTGTTGGCCGACGCGCCCGAGCACGCCGGCCGAGGGTAGACTGGGCGTCGACATGGTGCACGCCGTCTATCCCGGGAGCTTCGACCCGCTGCACAACGGGCACGTCGACATCATCCGGCGCGCCGCGCGGATCTACGAGCGGCTGACGGTCGCGGTGGCGAAAAACCCGCTCAAGGACAGCGGCCTGTTCGACGCGCAGGAGCGCGTGGAGATCATCCGGGAGGTGGTCGACACCATCGAGGGGGTCGACGTGGCCACGTTCGAGGGGCTGCTCGCCGACTACACCCGTCGCATCGGCGCGACCGTGATCGTCAAGGGTCTGCGCGCCATCTCGGACTTCGAGTACGAGTTGCAGATGGCGCACCTGAACCGGCAACTCAACCCCGCGGCCGAGACGACCTTCATCATGACCGCCACGCGCTGGTCGTACGTGTCCAGCACGCGTGTGAAGGAGATCGCGCGCTACGGCGCCGACGTCGCCAAGCTGGTGCCGCGGCCGACCCTGCGCCGACTGCACCAGCGCTTCGGCCCGCCCAAAGGGACCTGACCCGGCACGCATCGCAGGGCACCGGCGCCGCGGGTGCGGCGTCCTATCCTTGCGCGTGCGCGACGCGGAGCTTCGGCCCGATCGCGCGTCCGAAGATGGCGAGCGCGCCACGCGCTCGCACGGAAGGATCGAACCATGTCGTATCTGATGCGAGGGTTGGCGGCCGACGGCGGCATCCGCGTGGTCGCGGCCGACACCACCGAGTTGGTGCGCGGCGCGATCGAACGGCACGGCGCCACGCCAACAGCGGGTGCGGCGCTCGGTCGCACCATCACCGGGGCGCTGCTGCTGTCGCACGTGCTGCTGAAAGGCCCACGGGACCGTGTGACGGTGCGTCTGCGGGGCGACGGGCCGCTTGGCGGCGTGATCGCCGACGCCGGCCTCGACGGCACCGTGCGCGGGTACGTGCACGACCCGTCGGTGACGTTGCTGCAGCGCGACGACGGCAAGCTCGACGTCGGCGGCGCCATCGGCCAGCGCGGCGACATCCACGTGGTGCGCTCGCACGCGCCGTACGGCGACCCGTACGGCAGCACCGTCGACCTCGCCAGCGGCGAGGTGGCCGAGGACATCGCCACCTTCCTGGCCGTCTCCGAGCAGATCCCGTCGGCCGTGCTGCTGGGCGTCGCGTTCGACGAACACGCCCACGTGACCGCTGCCGGCGGCGTGCTGCTGCAGGCCCTGCCCGGCGCGGACGACGCCGCGCTGGCGGTGCTCGAAGCCAACGTCAAGGCGTTCGGCGCCCTCACCACCGGCATGCTGCGCGCGCCGCTGACGACGCTGGTGGAGCACGAGCTGTGCTGGGGGCTGGGCTACGAGCTGCTGACCGACCCGGCCTTGCCGGTGGCGTTCGCGTGCCGCTGTTCCGACGTCAAGGCGTTGGAGGCGCTGGCGTACTTCACGCCGCAGGAGCGCCAGGCCATGATCGACGAGGACGGCGGGGCCGAGGTCGTGTGCCACTGGTGCGGCGAGAAGCGCTGGCTCGACCCGGACGCCATCCGGAGCCTGACGGCCTCCGAGATCCGCTGCCCCGACTGCGGCACCTTGTGGTACCGCGAGGGCCAGGCCACCATGACCCGCGACGGCGAGCGTTGCTCCTGCGGGCGGCGCATCGAACTCCCCAACTGACGTGCCGAGGCGGCAGGCATGACCCCCATCGTGGTGCTGGCGCTGACCATCCTGGTGGCGTTGTGGGGGTCGGCGTTCCCGATGATCAAGGTGGGGCTCGACGGCCTCAGTGCGCCGCACCTGACGCTGCTGCGGCACCTGGTGGCCTCCGCCGCTTTCGTGCCGTTGCTGGTGGCGTTCCGGGCGCGCTTGCGGCCGCGTCGCGCCGACCTGCCGTACTTCTTCCTGCTCGGCCTACTCGGGTTCTTCGTCTACCACCTGTCGCTGAACTACGGCGAGATGCGCGTCTCGGCCGGGGCGGCCAGCTTGATCATCGCCTCCGCCCCCGCCATCACCGCGCTGCTTGCGACCTTCATGATCGGCGACCGGATGCCACCGTTGGCGTGGGTCGGCTCGTTGGTGGCGTTCGGTGGCGTGTTCCTCATCGTCGTGGAGGGCGGCACCGACGCCGGCGGTCCGGCGCTCAACGCCTTCGCCTGGTTGCTGGTGGTGGCGGCGGTGGTGACGTCGTTGTTCGCCATCTTGCAACGGCGCATGTTCGCGCACTACCGTCCCATCGAGGTCGCGGCCTTCGCCACCTGGGCCGGCACGGTGCCGATGCTTGCGTTCTTGCCGGGGCTGCCGGGCGACATGGCGGACGCGGGCGCACGGGCGTTGGCGGCTTCGGCGTACATCGGCGTGTTCCCCTCCGCCATCGCCTACACGCTCTTCTCGTTCGCCCTGTCGCGGGCGCCGGTGACGCTCGTCACGACGTTCCTCTACCTGGTGCCGGTGTTCTCGTTGAGCGCTTCGTGGCTGCTCATCGACGAAGTCCCGTCGAGCCTCACGCTGGTCGGCGGCCTCGTGGTCATCGGCGGGATCGTGCTGGTGAACGTCGCCAAGCAACGCGCGGCCCGGCGCAAGGCGGCGCCTGCCGTCGTCACTCGCTCTTGAACTTCACCTTCACGCGCTCGCCCAGGCGCCGCTCGGTGCCGTTCAGCAGGCGCCGGATGTTGTCGCGGTGGCGGACCAGCGCCAGCGTCGTCAGCGCCACCGCCAAGGCGAGGTTCGCCACCGTGAAGTTCCCCTTCGCGAGCACGAACAGCGGCAACGAGAACAGCCCGACCAACGAGCCAAGCGACACCTGACGGCTGATGACGATGGTGAAGATGCCGAGCGCAAGGCACATCACCGTCACCAGCGGGTCGATCATCAGGAACACGCCGATGCTGGTGGCGATCCCTTTGCCGCCGCGCAGGCGGAGCAGCACGTTGAAGTTGTTGCCGAGTACGGTAGCGAGACCGGTCAGGGCGACGCCCCAGGTGCCGACGCCGAGCAGCGTCGGGATGATCACCGCCACCGCCCCCTTGATCGGATCGGCCAGGCCGACGATCACCGCGGGCAGCACGCCCAAGGTGCGCAGCACGTTGGTGGCGCCGATGTTGCCGGAGCCGGCTTGCTGGATGTTCACACCCCGCGCCTTGGCCACCAGGTACCCCGTCGGGATGGTGCCGATGAAGTACCCGAGCACCATGGTGACCGCGGCGAGCGCCACGTCGAACACGGATCCCTCCTGGGCGACCGCGTCGCGGCCGCCATCCACGATTCTACCGGCAGCGGTGAGGCGCGCCTGAGGCGCGGATGCGACGCCGGAACACGCGACGAGGGCGGTAGCATCGGGGGATGACTCCCATCAGCCTCTTCCTCGTGCTGGTTGCGCTCAGCGGTCTCTCGGTCACCCGCTGGGCCGCTCGGTTGGCGCCGTTGTGGAGCGAGTTCCCCGCCAAGACGCTGATCGCCACCGTGTTGGCGGGCCTCGGCGCGGCCACCGGCCTGACCTGGTTGCGCGCCCCCCTCGGCCTGGTCACGGTGGCGTCGATCGTCGGGCCGCTGTTCGTGTTCGGCCCGTTGGCGATGGTGGCGCTGGTGCGCTCGGGCCGCTGGCGCTGGGCACGGGCGGCGGTGTCGGCGCTCTACTGGGCGCACGACGGGCGCGCCGCGGTGGGGCGGCTACTGGCGCAGGCCGCCTTGCAGGAGGGGGACCCGGAGGCGGCGCTGGCGCTGGCGCCCGACCGCGATCCGCTCCTGCTGGCGCAGGCGTACCTGCTCGAGGAGGCGTGGGGCGAGGTGCTGAAGCTGGACCTGCCGCCGAGCGGCGCCGGGGGCGTGCCCGACAACGCCTTCCTGGGGGCCGCTGCTCGCATCGAGGCGCTGATCGAATCGGGCGAGGTCGAGCAGGCCAGGATGGAGACGCGCGCGCTGCGCTCGCGCTTCGAGGCCTCACGCAGGGGCCCGCTCGGCTACCGCGCCGTGGTCCTGTCCGAGGCGCGGCTGGCGGCCGAAGACGGGGACTTCGAGCGCACCCGGCAGGCGATCGAGCAGCCGTTGGTCGGCGTTCGCCCCGGGACGTTGTACGCCATCCTGGCGCGCGCCGCCGAGCAGAGCGGCCGACCCGACGTGGCGGTCCGGGCCTACGGTGCGGCGCACGGCGCCAGCCGCGGCGCCCAGCAGCAGCGCTTCGCGCGCTGTTTGGCGCTGCTCGGCCAGGCGCCGCCGGTCACCACCCGGCGCGCGCAACGGCCCCTGGCGACGTACGCCCTGGCGGCCTCGCTGGCCGCGGCGTACGTGGTGCAGGTGGTGGCCGACCGCAGCTACGGCCTGGTGCGCGCCCTGGGCCAGGCGTACGACGTCAGCACGGTGGTGGCCGCCTACTTGCAGCAGCTTCCCGGCCTGCCGGCCGTCGGGGCGTGGTGGCGGACGCTCAGCTACGCGTTCGTCCACGGCAACCTCATCCACATCGGCTTCAACCTGTGGGTGCTGTTCGACCTGGGAAGGCTCTACGAGCGCCGGCGCAGCTGGTCCGACGTGCTGGCGGCGTTCGTGGCCGGCACCGCCGGCGGAGCGCTGCTGACGGCGGCGCTGCAGGCCGGTCAGCCGCTCATCCTGGTGGGCGCTTCTGGCGGCATCCTCGGCATCGCCGGCGCTCTGCTGGCCGACGCTCTGGCCAGCAAGAACGCCGCCGACCGCCTGCTGCTCCGCAGCCTGCTGCAGTGGATGGCGCTCTTGATGGTCTTCTCGCTCGCGGTGCCGGGCGTGTCGCTCTGGGGGCACGTCGGCGGCGTCGCCGGCGGGCTGGCGTGGGGGCTGCTGCGCGGCCGGTTGCCCGCCACCGGACGCTCGGCGCGGCAGGTCGGTCAGGCGGTGGGAGCCCTGGCCGTCGGCCTGCTGGTGCTGGCGCTGGTGAGCGCGTTCACCACGGTGGTGCCGCGGTTGCCGTGAGTTTCTCCCGTGCGCGGGGCACGGTGATGGCCGGAGCGGCCGCGCCCCGCTGTTTCGTAGGTCAGGGCAGCGCCAGGCCGCAGCGCGTGGCCGCCCCCAGGGCGGCGTCGGCGCACACCACCCCGTTGCCGTACTCGCGGGTATCGCTCATCCAAGGATCGACCTCGGTGGTCTGACTCAGCAGCGTGCGCACCTCGGCGGGGGTGTCGACGTCGCCCTTGGCGAGGAGCAGCGCCGCCACGCCGGCCACGAACGGCGACGCCATCGACGTCCCCGCCATGGAGCCGTAGGTGGACACGGGGATGGTGCTGTAGACGGTGTCGTTCGACCCGTTGCGGAAGCCTCCCGGCGCCGCCAGCTCGACTTCCGGGCCGGTGTTCGAGAAGCTCGACACGGTGTACCCCTCGTCGACCGACGCCACCGCGATCACGCACGGCGCGTTGCCCGGGCTCAACACCCCCGGGTCGGGCGCGCCACTCGCGTGGTTGCCGGCTGCCGCCACCAGCACCGCGCCTTCGTTCCAGGCGTCCTCGCTGGCGGCGTCCAGCGCCGGGTTCACGCCGGGAACGCCGACGCTCATGTTGATCACGTGGGCCGGATGGGCGTTGACGGGCGCGCCGGCGACCGGCAGCCCCGCCGACCAACGGATGGCGTCGACCAGACCCGCCACCGTGCCGCTGGTGCCGCTGTCGTCGAACACCTTGACCGGCAGCAAGCGCACGCGGACGCCGTAGGCCACGCCCGCCACCCCCACGCCGTCGTCGCCGGCGGCGGTTGCGATCCCGGCGACGTGGGTACCGTGCTCGTTCTCGCCGTTCGGGAAGCCGGGGTTCGGGTCGGTGTCGTGATCGTAGAAGTCGTAGCCGGGGAGGACCTTGCTCGCGAGGTCGGGATGGTCGGTCTGCACGCCGGAGTCCAGCACGGCGACCACCACGTCGGCGCCGGGGCCGTCGCCCCGCTCCACATCCCACGCCTCCGGTACGCCGAACGATGAGAGGTTCCATTGCTGACCGAACGACGGGTCGTCCGGCACGTACTGCGGCTCGAGGTAGTAGTTGCGCTGCGCGTAGCGCACCCGCGGATCGGCCCGCAAGCGCTCCACCACGGCGTCCACGTCGGCGCCGGCAGCCGCCGTGACGAGGTCCGCGGCACCCGGGGCGCCGGCCCGCAGCAACGCGAGGCCGTGCTCGACGCCGAGCGCGGTGCGCAGCTCGGCCCGCGACGCCGCGGCCGTCGCCGGGTCGAGGCGATGGGAGCCGACGTACGCCACCAGGATCTCGTTGCCGACCGGTCGCGCGGACACGCGCTGGGAGGTCGTGGTGGCCGCCGCGGTGCGTTCGATCGGGAGGTAGCCGGAGCAGACACCGATGCCGGATGCCACGGCGTAGGAGACGTCCACCGTGGCGCCGCCGCCGTTCGAGGTGAACGTCAGCGTCGCGCTCACGCTCTCGCTCTTGTCCAGTCCCGCGTCGTCGATGGTGAGGACCACCGTTCGCGACGCGCCGGCGAAGAGGCTCCCGTCGGACGGCGCGACCACCACCCGTGGCGACGAGGAGGCGACTCCCCACGCCAACGACCCTCCGCCGGCGTTGCGCACCACCAACGTCGTCTGCGGCTCCGTCATGCCCGTCAGGGACGACGGCGTGACCGCGAGCGCGGGGGCGTCGAAGAGCCCGCAGGCGCTCAGGGCGGCGCTCAGCAGCACCGCCGTCGCCGCGCCGAGTAGGCCGCGGCGGGACCGTGCCCGTCGGGGCCGGCCCGATACGGTCGGACGCCGGGTGCGGGGTGCGGTCGAGGTGGAGGTAGGGGGGGTCGACGCGCGATGCGAAGCGTGCATGCCCGAGCATATAGGCCCCGTCACCTTCCCGGCAGGACGGCCGACCCCGGCAGCCAAGGCGCCGCGGGACGGTGGCCACGACCCACGTCGGCGGCGGGGGCCTGCCGTATGCTCGCCCCACGTGAGCGGCATCGGCCTTCGCAAACGCAGGCACGTCGAGATCTGCCTCGAGCGGGACGTGGCCTACAGCACCCGGACCGCCGGCTTCGAGCGCTACGACCTGCCGTACCGCGCGCTTCCCGAGACGCGCCTGGCCGACATCGACACCCGTACGCGCTTCCTGGGCAAGGAGCTGGCGGCGCCGCTGCTGATCGGGGCGATGACCGGCGGCTCGGAGCTGTCCGCGGTGGTGAACCGCAACCTCGCCATCGCCGCCGAGCGCGTCGGGGTCGGCCTGATGCTCGGTTCGCAGCGCGTCATGCTGGAAGCCCCCTCCGCGCTGCCGTCGTTCCAGGTGCGGCGCTACGCTCCGACGGCGCTGCTGATCGGCAACCTGGGGGTGGCGCAGTTGCGGCGCGGGTACGGTGCCGACGAGGTTCGCCGCGCCATCGAGCTGGTGCAGGCGGATGCGCTTGCCTTCCACACCAACCCGTTGCAGGAGGCGCTGCAGGAAGGTGGCGACGACGATTTCCGAGGCCTGGTGGCGCGCCTCGCCGAGGTCGTGCCGGAGGTGGCCGCTCCGCTGCTGCTGAAAGAGGTCGGGCACGGCATCTCCGGCGGGGTCGCCGATGCGGTACGGCACGTCGGTTTCGCCGCCATCGACGTGGCGGGGGCAGGCGGCACCTCGTGGGCCAAGGTGGAGCAGTGGGCGCGGTACGACGCCGTGCTTCACCCCGACCTGGCCGAGTGGGGCATCCCGACGGTCGACGCGCTGCTCGAGGTGCACGCCACGCTGCCCGACATGCCGCTGGTGGCGTCCGGCGGTGTGCGCAGCGGCCTCGACGTGGCCAAGGCGGTGACGCTCGGCGCGAGCGTGGCGGCGGTGGCGCTGCCGCTGCTGCGGCCGGCGATCACCTCGGCCGACGCGGTGGAGGCGGAGCTGCGCCGGCTGCTGTTCGAGTTCCGGGTGGCGATGCACGGCGCCGGAGCCGCCGACGTAGCGGCGCTGCGGCGGCTCGAGCCGCGACAGGCGCGAGGCTAGAATGGCCGCATGAACCTCGGCATCGCAGGGAAGACCGCGTTGGTGACGGGCGCGTCGAAGGGGATCGGGCGAGCGATCGCCGACGTCCTGGCCGCCGAAGGCGCTCGGGTGGCGATGAACGCGCGCAACGAAGGGGCGTTGGCGCAGGCGGTGGCGGCGGTGCAGGCCGCGGGCGGCGACGCCGTGGCGGTGCCGGGCGACGTCGGCGATGCCACGGCCGTGCACAACGTGCTCGAGGCAACCCGCGCCGTCTACGGCGACCCCGCCATCCTGGTCGTGAACGCCGGCGGACCGCCGGCGGGCCTCCCGAGCACGCTGGAGGACGAGGCGTGGGCGCGGGCGTTCGAACTGACGTTGATGTCGGCGGTGCGGCTGACGCGCGCCGTGCTGCCGGCGATGCGTGCCGCCCGCTGGGGACGGGTGGTGAACGTCACCAGCCTGTCGGTGCGCGAGCCGATCCTCAACCTCACCCTGTCCAACGCGCTGCGCTCCGGCGTGACGGCGTTCGCCAAGACGCTGGCCACCGAGGTCGCGGCGGAGGGCGTGACGGTCAACAACGTCGGCCCGGGCTACACCGCCACCGAGCGCGTGGAAGAGCTGTTCCCCGACGAAGCGTCGAAGCGCGCCCTGATCGAGCGCATCCCCGCGAAGCGCATGGCCGAGCCGGCCGAGATCGCGGCCGCGGTCGCCTTCCTCGCCTCCCAGCAGGCGGCATATGTGACCGGCCAGACGCTGGTCGTCGACGGCGGGTTCGTGCGCGGCACGTACTGACGGGGCGGCTGGCCGTTCGGGGTCACGGCGCCTGCGCGCGGGTCGCGGCGCGCGAAGTTGTACCGAGTACAACGTTTCGCTATACTCCGAGCGGAACGGGAACGAAGGCGACCGGGAACGCGTCGGCGGCAACGACCGTGGCGTCCCGGCGCCCGGGAGGTGGGCAGCATGACGGTCCCCGATCGCAAGGCCGTAGGGCACGGAGTCGGGCCGACGAGCGAACCGCCCGTGGTGCGGGCGCCCGTAGGTGGCGCGTTCCTGCTCGAGCGTCAAGCGGCGCGCGAGGTGCTGGTGCCCGAGGCGTTCGACGACGAGCTGCGGATGTTCGCCCAGACCGCTGCCACCTTCGTCGAGCGCGAGATCCTGCCCGACTTCGAGCGCTTGGAAGGGCTCGACTACGAGCTCTCGCGCGCGAAGATGCGCAAGGCGGGCGAGCTCGGGCTGCTCGCCATCGAGATCGGTGAGGCGTACGGCGGGCTCGGCGCCAGCAAGGCGGCGTCGGCCGTCGTCACCGAGGCGATCGCGGCTTCGGGGTCGTTCAACGTCACGTTCAACGCGCACAGTGGCATCGGCACGTTGCCGTTGGTGTACTTCGGTACCGAGGCGCAGAAGCGCCGCTACTTGCCGAAGCTGGCGACGGGCGAGTGGATCGCTGCGTACTGCCTGACCGAGCCGGGCTCCGGTTCCGACTCGCTGGCGGCCAAGGCGCGCGCCGACCTCGACGGGGACACGTGGGTGCTCAACGGCACCAAGATGTGGATCTCCAACGCCGGCTTCGCCGACCTGTTCACGGTGTTCGCCCAGGTCGACGGCGACAAGTTCTCCTGCTTCCTGGTAGAGCGCGGCACGCCGGGCCTGAGCCTCGGCCCGGAAGAGAAGAAGATGGGCATCAAGGGATCGTCGACCCGGATGGTCGTCCTGGAGGACGCCCGGGTGCCCAAGGACGCTCTCCTTGGCGAGATCGGCAAGGGGCATCACATCGCCTTCGGCATCCTCAACCTCGGCCGCTTCAAGCTGGCGGTGGGGGCCACGGGAGGGGCCAAGCAGCTGATCGGGCTGGCGCAGGCGTACGCCAAGGAGCGGCGCCAGTTCGGCGCGCCGATCGCGAGCTTCGGCCTGATCCAGGAGAAGATCGGTCGTATGACCATCGACACCTACGCGCTGGAGAGCGCCGTGACGCGCTTGGCGGGGGCGATGGACGCGGCGACGGCGAACGCGGCCGATGCCGCCGCCGAGCTAGCGGCGCTGAACGAGTACACCGTGGAGTACTCGTTCATCAAGGTGTTCGGCTCGGAGATCCTCGACCGGGTCGTCGACGACGCCATGCAGATCTACGGCGGCTACGGGTTCTCGGCCGACTACCCGATCGAGCTGGCGTACCGCAACAGCCGCATCAACCGCATCTTCGAAGGCACCAACGAGATCAACCGTGAGCTCACCGTGGACCAACTGCTCAAGCGCACGCTGCGCGGGAAGCTCGACCTGCTCGGCCCGGCGCAGGCGGCGATGATGGGGCAGCCCGTCACCGAGGTGGATGCGCCGGTCGAGCTGCAGGACGCGTTCCTGGCACTCGCCAACCTCAAGCGCGCCGCCTTGCTGGTGGCGGGGATGGGGGCGATGGCCTACATGCAAGCCCTCGAGCACGAGCAGGAGCTGATGGCGCGGGTGGCCGACATGACCGGTTCGGTGTACGTGGCGGAGTCGGCGTTGCTGCGCGCGGAGCGGCTGGTCGGTGGACGCTCCGGCGCGACCGCGGCGCTGCTGGCCCGCGCCGCCACCTTCGGAGCCGTCGACCAGGCCCGCGGGTGGGCGCAGGAGGCGCTGCGCCGCATCCCACGCGGCCAGGACGCGATGGCGCGCGTTGCCGCGTACTTGCCGGAGCACGGCGTGGACCTGATCGCCGTGCGTCGCGAGGTGGCCGCCGCGGTGCTCGACGCCGATGGGTACCCGTTGGGCTGAGCGTGGGGCGTCAGAGCGGCTTGAAGCGCTCGAAGGTCTCGTGGCACGCTGCGCAGGTCCGGATCTCGCGGCACAGCGTCGACCCGAAGGCGTTGCGCACGCGCGTGTCGGGATGGCCGCAGTGAGGACAACGCACCGGCGCATCGATGGCGATCTGCAGCAGGCCGCCGTGCGGGGCGGGCGGGGCGATGCCGAACGCCTCGAGCTTGCGGCGCGCTTCGTCGGTCATGTCGTCGGTCGACCAGGGCGGCGCCAGGGTGGTGCGCACCCGTACCGTGGCCGCGCCGGCTCGTTGCGCCGCGGCCGCGACCTCCTCCTCGATGACGCGCAAGGCTGGGCAGCCGGAGAAGGTGGGGGTGATGGTGACCTCGACGTCGCGCTGCGGCTCCGTCACCGCCACCTGCCGGATCAGGCCCATCTCGACCACGTTCAGCACCGGGATCTCCGGGTCGGTCACGCTGGCAAGGGCGCGCCACACGGCGGCCTCCAACGCGCACCGGGCGCGGTGCGTGACGTCGGTCATGTCCGTCACCAACCCGTGGCGTCGGGGTCGGCGCGCGCCACCGCTTGCATCGTAGCCAGCATCTCGGCCAAGCCGCCGGGGTGGGTGGCGCGCGGGTCGCTGCCGGGCAGCCAGGCGAGACCGCCGGGCAGG
This sequence comes from uncultured bacterium, assembly GCA_964483695.1. Taxonomy (GTDB): domain Bacteria; phylum Deinococcota; class Deinococci; order Deinococcales; family Trueperaceae; genus CAZACZ01. Next base: position 122,867 of record CAZACZ010000003.1, read on the forward strand.
TCGGGCAGCGCCACCCCCGCCGCCGCCAAGGCGGCCACCGCCCGCGCCACGACCGCGCTCGCCAGTTCGCTCGGATCGGGCCAGATGCCGGCAGCCACCAGCACCGCGTCGCCGGGCAGAGGGGCCAGCAACTGCCGCATCAACGGCCAGAGCGTCCGCACGGCCGCGTCCAGCCGCGCGCGGGACTCGGTGGTGCCGCGGGCGAGACGCTCGATCCAGAGACCGGAGTGGCGCAGGTGGAAGAGCTCCTCGCGCAGCGCCTTGGTGGCCGCCGCCGCCAGCGGGGCGTAGGCGCTTCGCTGCAGGCGAGCCAGCAACTCGGCCTCGTAGCCGTCGAACAGGAACTGGCGCAGCATGGTGAACGCCCAGTCGCCGCGCGGCTGCTCCACCAACCAGGCGTTGCGGTACCCATCGGCGTCGCGGAAGTACACCAGCCGATCTGCGTCGCTGCCGTCGAGCTCGGTCCGCAGGCCGTACCACAAGGTGGCGTGCCCGATCTCGTCCTGCGCGAGGTTCGCGAGCGCGATGTCCTCCTCGAGGATAGGCCCGTGGCCGGTCCACTCGGCGTCGCGGTGCCCCAACACCAGCTCGTCGTCGGCCATGGCGGTCAAGCGGTCGATCAAGGCGTTGCGAACGGCGGGAGAGAGCGCCGGGGTGCGCTCGTCGGCGCGGACGCCGTCTTCTCCGGCCGGCGTCACGAGCGCCCCCTCGCCCTACCGTCGTGGTCGTCGTTCCCTGCGCTTTCCTGCGCTCGGCCACGGACGTTGCGTTCGGCGGCGACGGTGCCGTACGCCGACTGCTGCTTGTAGGTCTTGTCGGTGGCGGTGCCGAACCAGGCGTCGACGTCGTCGGGCTCGGAGCGCTGGACTGCGTCGGCCGCGACCAGCCACCAGGCCAACGCCGGCGCGTCGTCGAAGGCGGCGACGGCGGCGCGCAGCGCTCCCTCGGGGGAGGCGGCGCTCACCTCACCGACGTGGTCGCCGAACGTCATCGACCGGCGATGGCTGCTCTTGCGGAACACCAGGTAGGTGCGCGCTGCGGGCGCGTCCGTCGGGGCCGTTCGCGGCTGCCCGGGCGTGGCCGCCGAGGCGGCGGCGTCCTCCTCGACCGGCGCCGCAGTCGGCGCCGCAGCCGGCGCCGCGGCTTCCGCCTCCAGCTGCTCGCGGGTACGCGAGAAGACCGCGTCGGCCCGCGCGATCCACATGCTCACCGCTGCCGGCCGTCGGGCGAAGACGTTGCGCGCCGTGACCAGCGCGTGGTCCGGGTCGGCGGCATGGACCGAGCCGACGGCCTGGTGGGGCCGACCGGGGGCGTCCTGCTTGAACACCTCCCAGCGCGGCCACTGCGTGTCCGGCCGGGACGCGTCGCGGGGCTCGCTCATGCTTCCTCCGTCACGCCGCCGCGCCGCCGCGGCGAGCGAACGCGTCGAGGGCTTCGCGCACCCAGCGGCCCTCCTCGTGCGCTGCCCGGCGCGCGGACAAGCGCTCGGCGTTGCATGGCCCGTTGCCCCGGACCACGTTCCAGAACTCGTCCCAGTCGATGGGGCCGTGGTGCCAGTGGCCCGTCTCCGGGTCGTGGCGCAGGTCCGGGTCGGGGATCCGCAGGCCTGCGTCGAGCAGTTCGGGGGCGTGCTCGTCGAGGAACTCCTGGCGCACCTGGTCGTTGGTCTTGGTCTTGATGCCCCAGCGCACCAGTTGCGGCGTGTTCGGGGAGTCCGAGTCGTGCGGACCGAGCATCATCAACGACGGCCACCACCAACGCTCGAGGGCGTCTTGCGCCATCCGGCGCTGGTACGGCGTCCCGCCCGCGTACCGGAGCACCATCTCCTTGCCCTGCTTGTGGTGGAACGTCTCCTCGGCGCAGATGCGCA
>CAZACZ010000004.1:0-32285 GCA_964483695.1 uncultured bacterium
GCAAGCGTGCCGGCGTGGTGGAAGGAGGGCTGCTTGGAAGCTCAAGGAGAACGACTGCTCCAAGACCTGGTGAGCCGGGAGAAGGACCTGGTGGCCAAGGTCGAGGGAGCCAAGGCGGAGGCGGCAGGCGGCGTGGAGAAGGCCCAGGCCGACGCCGCGAAGCTGCTGGCGGACGCCAAGGCGAAGGCGGAGTCGCTCGCCAAGGCCCAGGCCGAAGCCGCCGCCAAGGAGGCCCAAGCCGTTCGTGACGACGTGGTCCGCGCCGCGCGCGACGCCGCCGAAGCGCTGCGGGCCAAGGCCGAGGTGAACCGGGATCGCGCCGTCGCCGCCGTCATGGAGAAGGTCTTGCCATGATCGCCGCGATGGACCAGGTGCTGGTCGTCGGCCGGCGCTCCCTTGCCAAGGACGTGCTGACGAGCCTGCAGAGCCTGGGGGCGGTGCAGGTCGACACGCTGGCGCCGGACGACGAGGGACAGGCGCTGCGGCGCTTGAAGCTCGAAGGCGACGACCTCCGCGCCAAAGAGGCGTGGGACCGCATCGTCGCGCGCGCCGGTTCGATCCTCGACCTGCTCGGGGTAGGCGAGGTGGCGCCCGCCAAGGCGGACGTCGGCACCGACCCCCGAGCGCTGGAGGCCGACCTGGGCAGCATCGCCGATCAGGTCGAGCGTCTGGTGGCCGAACGCGGCGAGCTGCGCGACGAGCACGAACTCACCCAGACGTACCTGCCTCTGCTGCGCAACCTCGCGCCGATGATCGGTCCGTTGGAGAGCGCCCGGTACCTCGCCGGCGTGGCCTTCATGGTGGCCGGCGACGACGTCACCACCGTCCAGGCGCACCTCGAAGAGGCGTTCGGCGAGCGGTTCACCCTGGTGTCGCGCGCTCACCGCGGCGAGCGGTTGACGGTGGCCGCGGTCCTGCGCAGCGAGCTCGCGGCGTTCCGCGCCGCCCTGGCGCGCGTCGGGGTGGCGGAGTTGGCGCTGCCGGAGCGCTACGCCGGGCAGGGCGTCGCCAAGGTCGCGCACGTGATGGAGGAGCGCTCCCAGACCCTCCCCAAGCGTCTCGCCGCCATCGACGAGGAGCTCGCCAAGCTCGCCGCCGCGCACGGACCTCGCGTGGCGGCCATCCACCGCATGGCCCGCAACCACCAAGCGCGCTACCAACGGCTCGAGGACCTGGCCGAGGGGCGCTACGCGTTCGCGCTGCAAGGGTGGGTGCCGTCGGCCGAGTCGACGCGCGTGGCTTCCGCCCTCACCAAGCAGTTCGGTGACGACCTGGTCGTGCAGACCCGTCCGGCCGACGAGCACCACGACGTCGACGTGCCGGTGAAGTTCGACAACCCTGCCTGGGTGCGGCCGTTCCAGGGCCTGTTGGCGCTGTTCGCTCCGCCCAAGTACGGCAGCTTCGACCCGAGCTGGACGTTGGCCGTCTTCTTCCCCCTCTACTTCGGCATGGTGGTGGGCGACATCGGGTACGGGCTGTTGTTCGTGGCCGTTGCGCTGCTCCTTCGCCGGCGGGGCGCGGCCGGCAAGAAGCTCGACCTCGGCCCGCTGAACATCGTCGTCCCGCCGAACCTGCTGGCGCCGATCAGCACCGTGATCTTCTGGCTGGCGGGCTGGAGCATCCTGTTCGGGTTCCTCTTCGGCGAGTTCTTCGGCAACTTCCTCGAGCACTTCCCCCACGCCAAGCCGGTCTTCTACACGACCCTGCACCATGACGCCGGGTACGGCCTGATCCCGATCGCGTTGTTCCGCGTCGAGGAGTTCACGCCCCTGCTGCTCCTGAGCATCGGGTTCGGCGTGCTGCAGGTGTTGGGCGGCTGGATCATCCGCGCTATCTACGGCGTCAAGCACCACGACCGGAAGCACCTCTTCGAAGGGATCGGGATGTTCGCCGGCCTGGCCGCGGTCGTGGTCTTCGCCGCGGCGTACCTGATGCAAGCGGTGTCGCCGGTGGTGCTCGCCGTCGCCGGGATCGGCTTCGGTGTGTTCTTGATCAGCGCGGTGCTGGCGAAGATGCCGTTGATGCTGGTCGAACTGATCTCCAACTCCGGCAACATCCTGAGCTACCTACGACTCTTCGCCGTCGGCCTCTCGGCCGCGCTCGTCGCCAACCTGGCGACCGACCTGGGCTTCGGTCTCAGTGGCATCCTCCCCGTCCTCGGGCCGATCCTCGGCATCGTGATCGGGTTGAGCGTGCACCTGATCGCGATGGCCCTCACGATCATCGGGCATACGCTGCAGCCGCTCCGTCTGCAGTATGTCGAGTTCTTCACCAAGTTCGGCTTCTACGACGAGAGTGGCCGATCGTACCAACCGTTCAAGCTCCTAGGAGGCAAGTGATGCAAAAGGTCGTTCGTGTACTCGGTACCGTCTCCCTCTTCGCCCTGGTCGGCGCCGTCGCCTTCGCCCAGGAAGCTGCCGGCCCCGGCATCGGCGCCGGCCTGATCGCGCTCGGCGCGGGTCTCGCCATCGGCCTCTCGGCCATCGCCGTGGCCATCGCCCAGTCGGCCATCGGCTCGGCCGGCGCCGGCACGCTGGCGGAGCGCCCCGAGGCGTTCGGTCAGATCCTGATCTACCTGGTCATCCCCGAGACGCTGATCATCTTCGGTTTCGTCATCGCCTTCTTCCTGAACAACCAGATCGGCGGGTAACACGTGCCCGATCTTTCGACTCTGCTCGAGAAAGAAGCGAGCGCGGAGATCGAAGCCATCCTCTCCGAGGCGCGCGCGCGCGCCTCGGAGATCCTCGCTGGGGCCCGCTCCGAGGCCGACACGCTGGTCGGCGCGCGCGAGCGCGCCGCCAAGGCGCAGCGTGAGGCGACGCTCGTGCGTGCTCGCTCGGCGGCGCAGCTGGAAGCTTCGTCGCTCCGCTTGCGGGCGCAGCACGACGGCGTGCAGAGCGTCTTCGAGGCGGCTCGCGGCAAGATCGAGGCGTTGCTCTCCGACGATGGCGCCTACGCCCCCGTGTTCGCCAAGCTGCTGGCGCAGGCGCTGGATGGCCTCGGCGGTCAGCAGGTCGACGCGGTGCTGGTAGCCGCCGCCGACCGAGCGATGGCCGAGAAGGCAGCCAAGGACGCTGGGCTCTCCGCGCCCATCGAGGTGGCCGACGACGTTCGCGGCGGCGTGCGGATCCGCACCCGCAGCCGCAGCATCATCGAGAACACCCTGTTCGGACGGCTCGAGGCGCTCAAGGGCGAGCTCGCGTCCGTGGTGTCGCAGACCCTCTTCCCGACCGAAGCGAGCTGAGCGCCATGTCCAGCGATTACGGCTACATCAACGCGCGCGTGCGTGGCATGAAGGCGAAGCTGCTGGGTCCGTCGTTCTACCAGGCGGCGCTCGACGGCACCGACTTCCGCGCGTTCACCTCCGCGCTGGCCCAGACGCCCTACATGCGCGACCTCGAGGAAGCGCAGGCGCGTCAGGAAGGGCTGCCGGCCGTCGATCGCGCGGTCGCTCGCAACGTCTACCGCACGGCGCACAGCATGCTGTCGTTCGCCGACGGCACGCCACGGGCGCTGATCGGGCTGCTGCTGATGCGCTTCGACCTGGCCAACGTCAAGTCCATCGCGCGCGGCAAGCACGCCGGCAAGGGCTTGGACGAGATCCAAGGCTCGCTCTTCCCGGCAGGGGAGCTGAAGCCCTCGCTGCTGGAGGAGGCCGCCGTGGCCTCCGACATGCCGGCCGCGGCGCAGGTGTTGGCGCTCAGCCGCACCGAGGTGGCGGCGGCGTTCCTCAAGGCCGCGCGGCGGTACCAGTCCGACCACGACCTCTACACCCTGGAGCTCGCGCTCGATCAGGCGTACTACCGCGCGCTCCTCGATCGCGCCGATCGCGCCGGCGCCCCTGCCGATCTCAAGCGCCACCTGCAACGCGAGATCGACGCCACCAACCTGCGCACCGCGCTGAAGGTCCGCGGGCACGCTCAGGGCGCCGCTCCGGAGCTGTTCGTGCCGGGCGGCCGCGAGTTGTCGCGCGCCACCTTCGACGCCCTCTTGCTCGATGCCGACGGTGCCATGCAGGCCCTGGCGGGCGGTAGTTTCGCCGGGGTCGCGGCCGTGGCCGCCGACCTCGGATCCGCCGAGGCCGAGATCCGCAAGGTGCTCGACGCCTCGGCCCGCCGCTCCGCCGCCGACCCGCTCGACATCGGCGTCGTGCTCGACTACCTGCGGCGCAAGGAGGCCGAGGCCGCCAGCCTGCGGTTGCTGGCGCGCGGCAAGTTCTACGGTGTCCCGCGCGCGGCGTTGGAGAAGGAACTGACCCATGCCTAGGATGGTCGTGCTGACCGACGCCGAGACCGCCATCGGCTACCGCCTGGCGGGCGTCGAGGTGCGCGAAGCCACGCCCGAGGCGGCGGTGCCCGCGCTCGAAGACCTCATCACCTCGGAGGCGTACGGCCTGGTCGTCGTCGACGAGGGCCTGGTCGCGGACCCGGTGCGTGCCACCGAGCGCGTCATGCGCGGCCGCGACCTTCCCGTGCTGCTATCCGTGCCGAGTCTCGGCGTGGCCTTCGGGGAAGGCGACGACGCCGTCCAGTACATGAAGGACCTCGTTCGCAGCGCCATCGGCTTCGACATCAAGCTGGAGTAAGCAGGAGAGATTCATGGCCATCGAAGGCAAGATCCAACGCATCTCGGGCCCGGCCGTCATCGCCGAAGGCATGATGGGCGCGCGCATGTACGACATCGTGCGGGTGGGCGGTGAGAACCTCATCGGCGAGATCATCCGCCTGGACGGGAACACCGCGTTCGTGCAGGTCTACGAGAACACCGCCGGCCTCACCGTCGGTGAGCCGGTGGTCTCCACCGGGTTGCCGCTGGCGGTCGAGCTGGGGCCGGGGATGCTGAACGGCATCTTCGACGGCATCCAGCGGCCGCTCGACAAGATCCTCGAGGCGTCCGGCACCTACATCGACCGCGGCATCACCGTCAACTCGCTGTCGCGCGACAAGACCTGGCGCTTCACGCCCGCCGTCAAGGTCGGCGACGAAGTCTCCGCCGGCAAGGTGCTCGGCACCGTGCCGGAGTTCGCCTTCACCCACAAGATCCTCGTCCCACCGGGCAAGGGCGGCGTGGTGAAGAGCGTCGTGGCCGAGGGCGACTACACCGTCGACCACGTCGTGGCGACGCTGGAAGACGGCACCGAGCTGAAGATGTACCACCCCTGGCCGGTGCGCCAACCGCGCCCGGTGGAGCGCAAGCTCGACCCCGTCACCCCGTTCCTCACCGGCATGCGCATCCTCGACGTGCTGTTCCCGCTCACCATGGGCGGCACGGCCGCCATCCCGGGGCCGTTCGGCTCGGGCAAGACCGTGACGCAGCAGTCGATCGCCAAGTACGGCAACGCCGACATCGTGGTGTACGTCGGTTGCGGCGAGCGCGGCAACGAGATGACCGACGTGCTGGTCGAGTTCCCCGAGCTGGAAGACCCGAAGACCGGCAACCCGCTGATGCACCGCACGGTGCTCATCGCCAACACCTCGAACATGCCGGTGGCGGCGCGCGAAGCGTCGATCTACACCGGCATCACGCTGGCCGAGTACTTCCGCGACATGGGCTACTCGGTGTCGATCATGGCCGACTCCACCAGCCGCTGGGCCGAGGCGCTGCGCGAGATCTCCTCGCGCCTCGAGGAGATGCCGGCCGAAGAGGGCTACCCGCCGTACCTGGCGTCGCGCTTGGCGGCGTTCTACGAGCGCGGCGGCCGCGTCACCACGCTTGCCGGCGAGGAGGCAGCGGTGTCGATCATCGGCGCCGTCAGCCCCGCCGGCGGCGACTTCTCCGAGCCCGTCACCCAGGCCACGCTGCGCATCACCGGCTGCTTCTGGGCGCTGGACGCGTCGCTGGCGCGCCGGCGGCACTTCCCCGCGATCAACTGGAACCGCTCGTACTCGCTGTTCACGCCCATCATCGAGGAGTGGTACCGCCGGAACGTGGCGCAGGACTACCCCGAGTTGCGCGACCGCGCCGTCGAGCTGTTGCAGCGCGAGTCCGACCTGCAGGAAGTGGTGCAGTTGGTCGGTCCCGACGCCCTGCAGGACCAGGAGCGCCTGGTGATCGAAGCTGGTCGCATCCTGCGTCAGGACTTCCTGCAGCAGAACGGCTTCGATCCGGTCGACGCCAGCTGCTCGATGGGCAAGGCGTACGGCATGTTGACGATGATGCTGCGCTTCTACGATCAGGCCAAGGCGGCACTCGACGCCGGCGCGACGGTCGACGAGATCCTGAAGAGCCCCGTGATCGAGAAGATCAACCGCTCCCGCTACGTGGCCGAAGACGACTTCGTCGGCTACCAGCAGGGCGTCATGCAGGAGCTCGACAAGGGCTTCGCCGTGGCCGCGTGAGGCCGGGAGAGAGTCGATGAGCAACCCTCTGTTGAAGAAAGAGTACAGCGAGGTCAGCTACGTCTCCGGACCGCTGCTGTTCCTCCAGAACGCTCCGGACCTGAGCTACAACGCCATCGTCCGGATCCAGGACGGCACCGGGCGCATGCGCGGCGGGCAGGTCATCGAGGTGTCGAAGGAGTACACCGTCCTCCAGGTGTTCGAGGAGACCTCGGGCATCGACCTGTCCTCGACGACCGTCAGCCTGGTCGAGAACGTCGCCCGCCTGGGCGTCGCGCGCGACATGATCGGCCGGCGCTTCAACGGCGCCGGCGAGCCGATCGACGGCCTCCCCCCGGTGGTCGCCGACAAGCGCCTGCCGATCGACGGCGCGCCCATCAACCCGGTGGCGCGGCGCAAGCCCGAGGAGTTCATCCAGACCGGCATCAGCACCATCGATTCGCTCATCAGCCTGGTGCGTGGTCAGAAGCTGCCGATCTTCTCCGGCTCGGGCCTCCCCGCCAACGAACTGGCCGCGCAGATCGCGCGCCAAGCGACGGTCATCGGCGAAGACTCCGAGTTCGCGGTGGTGTTCGGCGCGATGGGCGTGACGCAGCGCGAGCTGACGTTCTTCACCCAGGAGTTCGAGCGCACCGGCGCGTTGGCGCGCTCGGTGCTGTTCCTCAACAAGGCCGACGACCCGGCCGTCGAGCGGCTACTGACGCCGCGCATGGCGCTCACCGCCGCAGAGTACCTGGCGTTCGAGCACGGCTACCACGTGCTGGTCATCCTGACCGACATGACCAACTACTGCGAGGCGCTGCGCGAGATCGGCGGCGCACGCGAGGAGATCCCCGGTCGGCGTGGCTACCCCGGCTACATGTACACCGACCTAGCGTCGATCTACGAACGCGCCGGCGTGATCACCGGCCTCAAGGGCTCGATCACCCAGTTGCCGATCCTGTCGATGCCCGACGACGACGTCACCCACCCCATCCCCGACCTCACCGGGTACATCACCGAGGGGCAGATCTACCTGGCGCGGGCGCTGCACAACAAGGGCGTCTACCCGCCGATCAACCCTGGCCCCAGCCTCAGCCGGTTGATGAACAACGGCATCGGCGAAGGCAAGACCCGCAAGGACCACAAGAACGTCGCCGACCAGCTGCAGGCCGCCTACGCCAACGGCCTCGACCTGCGGCGCCTGGTGGCGATCACCGGGGAAGACGCGTTGTCGGAGAACGACAAGCTGTACCTCAAGTTCGCCGACGAGTTCGAGCGCCACTTCATCAACCAGGGCAGCGAGAACCGCACCGTCGAGGAGTCGTTGTCGATCGCTTGGGCCATCCTGTCGCAACTGCCCAAGAGCGAGCTGACGCGCCTCTCCAACGACCAGATCGACAAGTACTACGGCGCCAAGATGGAAGAGCTGTGGGGCGCCGTGCGCAAGGACCAGCTCTGACCGGGAGGGAGGTGCCCCATGGCTGAGAACGTCGCTCCTACGCGCTCCAACCTGTTGCAGCGCCGCGACCAGGTCAAGCTCGCCATCCGCGGCGCCGACCTGCTCAAGCGCAAGCGCGACGCGTTGGTGGGCGAGTTCTTCGCCCTCGTCAAGGCCTCGCTCGAGGCGCGCAGGGCGCTGTCCCAGGCGAGCCGAGAGGCGTACTTCGCGCTCTTCCTCGCCAACGCGTGGGATGGGCCCGAGGCGGTCGGCAGCCTGGCGCTGGCGCAGCAGGAGGCTCTCGAGATCGACCTCAAGATGGAGAACATCTTCGGCGTCAAGGTGCCGCAGGTGCTGCAACCGACGTTCGACGACGCGCTGCCGTTCTCGCCCGTCGGCGCAGGGGCGTCCACCCTGAAGGCCGCCGCGCAGTTCCGCAAGCTGGTGGAGGCCATCATCAACGTGGCAGCCACCGAGACACGCCTGCGCCGCATCGGCGAGGAGATCAAGAAGACCAACCGACGCGTGAACGCGCTCGAGCAGCTGGTGATCCCCGGCATCAACTACGAGATCCGCCAGATCCGCAGCGTGCTGGATCAGCGCGCCTTGGAGGAGGTCACGGTGCTGAAGCGCATCAAGGCCAAGCTCGAGGCGCGCGAGGAGGCCGAGAAGGCCGCCGACTGAGGCCGAACGGTCGCACGCAGCAGTGGCGCCGCCCTCGATGGGCGGCGCCCTTGCTTTGGAGCGTCGGCCGCGGTGCCGGCGCAGACGACCGTGCCGGATACCATGGGAGTCGATGATCCGCTTCCGCGCGGCAAGGCGCCCGACCGCCACCCTCGCGCTCGCCACGATCGTTCTCCTACTGGCGGCGTGCGCGCCGGCCACGCGATCGCCGAACGACCCGGACGTCCGCCCGTACGACCTCCCACCGCTCGAGGGGGAGGCACGCTACACGGTGGCGGTGTACGACATCGAGACCGACCCCACCCGCGTCGACGTCGGGCTGCTGCCGGCCGCGGAGCGCGACGCGCGCTTCTACGCCGAGCTCGGTCAGGGCGTCGGCGACGTCGTGATGCGCGAGCTCTACGAGCTCGATCGCTTCGACCTGGTCGAGCGGAGGAACCTCGCGGCCATCCTGGCCGAACAGGATCTTGGGCGAACGGGGCGCTTCGACCCCGGCACGGTAGCCGAGGTCGGCCGTCTCAGCGGCGCCGAACTGATCGTGGTCGGCGCCGTCAGCGAGTTCGCCGTCGACCGGACCAGCGCCGTGCTGCCCGGGTTCCTGGGCGGGGCGACGCTCACCACCGTACGGGTGACCGTCGAGTTGCGCGTGGTGGACGTGCGCACCGGCCGCATCCTGGGCCTCGGCAGCGGTCGCGGCAGCGGCACCGACAGCGAGGTCACGCTGGCGTCGCTCCAGCAGTCGATCCGGTTGCTGCGCGTCGGCACGGTGCGGCCCTCGCTGGTCGGCACCGCGCTGCGCAACGCCATCCGCGAGGCGCTGGAGACCGCGGTGGCGCGGTTGCCCGCGCGCTGACGCTTCCCAGTGCCGCGCCAGTGGCGTATGGAAGGCCGGCAGGGTCTACTGCCCGCGGTCGCCTCACCTTCGATGGCCACCACCGATCCGACAGCCGCCAGGCCGCGCCAACCCCCGTCGAGTACGCTCACGCCTGGAACCCCCTGACGAGCCAAGTGTCCTGGACTCGTACACGTCTTTGACGTTGGGCGGCCCGCGACGGTATGCTGCCGCCAGACCCCTTCATCCTCCAACTTGAGGGCGTCAATCCAACGTGCCTGCTCGTGACGCAGGCCCATGTTCATCAGGAAGGTGGACCCATGAAGCGATCCATCCATCTGGTCGTAGCGCTAGCCGTTCTCGTGTTCTTCGGCACCGCGTTCTCGCAAAGCGTCGTCAACGCCATCAAGGAGCGCGGCGAGCTCCGGTGCGGTGTCAACGCGAACCTGCCGGGCTTCGGCTACGTCGACGCAGCCGGCGACTACCAAGGTTTCGACGTCGACTTCTGCCGCGCACTTGCCGCCGCCGTCCTTGGTGACGCCGACGCCGTCGTCTACCGGCCCTTGACCGCCGGCGAACGTCCGACCGCGCTGCAGTCCGGCGAGATCGACGTTCTGATCCGCAACACGACCTGGACGAGCAGCCGCGACACGGCGTGGGGCGCGGACTTCGCACCCACGACGTTCTACGACGGCCAGGGCTTCATGGTCCGCAAGGACTCCGGCATCAACACCCTGCAGGACTTCGAGGGCCGCTCGATCTGCGTGCAGTCGGGGACGACCACCGAAACGAACCTTGCGACGACGATGGCGGGTCTCGGCGTGCAGTTCACGCCCGTGATCTTCGAGACGTCTCCTGTGCTCGTCTCCGCCTACGACGACGGGCAGTGCGACGGCTGGACGACCGACTCCTCCGGCCTCGTCTCGCTCCAGCAGACCCTCCGAGTGCCAGACGATCACAAGATCCTGCCCGTCCTGATCTCCAAGGAGCCGCTCGGCCCTCTGGTCCTGCAGGGCGATGACCAGTGGTTCGACATCGTCAAGTGGACCGTCTTCGCGCTCTTCAACGCCGAAGAGCTCGGCGTGACGCAGGCGAACGTCGATGAGCTGTTGGTCTCCGCTGCCGACCCGCAGGTCCTCCGCCTCCTTGGCGCCCCCGGCAGCGAGAGCTACGTTCAGGATCTCGGCCTGTCGGCCGCCGCCTTCCGGAACGCGATTCGCGCCGTCGGCAACTACGGCGAGATCTTCGATCGGAACCTCGGCTCCGGCTCGGTGTTCCAACTCGAGCGTGGTCTGAATGCCCAGTACTACGAGGGTGGCCTGATCTACGGGTACCCGTTCAACTGATCGAGTCGAGTCCGGGAAACCGCTGGCAGCTGACCGCGATGACCGCCAGGGTGGGGACATTGAGCCCCGCCCTGGCGGCATCGGGTGACTTGCCCGTCACGAGCCATGCCAACACGCGACCCGCGAGGCGATGAAGAACCCTCCATGACGACCCGCACCGTCACAGCACCAGGCTCGCAGCATCGGATCCCCTTCTGGCGCAACGTCAAGACCTTGGGCATCATCGCCCAGGTCGTCTTCGTACTGCTCGTCGTCGCTGGCATCGGTGTGCTCGTCGACAACGTGACGACGGCGCTGACCCGCGCCAACCTGCCTGCCGACTTCTCGTTCCTCGGCGAACGGGCCGGCATCCCCATCGCCGAGACGGCCATCCCGTATCGCATCACCGACTCGTACGCGCGAGCCCTTCTGATCGGCTTCTTGAACACCCTGAAAGTCGCCATCGTGGGCGTCGTCGCCGCTTCGCTCATCGGCGTTCTGGTCGGCGTGATGCGCTTGTCGGCCAACTGGCTCGTCAGGACCATCGCCACCGTCTACGTGGAGTTGCTCCGCAACATCCCGCTCGCGGTGCAGATCGTGTTCTGGTACGCCGCTATCTTGCTGCCCTTCCCGCCGCGCATCAACAATCCCGTCGCGCTTCCGGGTGGGGGCCTTCTGTCCAACGTGGGTCTCGCGGTGCCTTGGGTCTACCCGACCTACCGCTTCGACACCTGGATCCCTTGGCTCGTCGGTGCGCTCGTCCTCGCCGTCGTCATCGGTATCTGGCGCAAGCGTAGCCTCGACCGGCGCGACATCGTCGGCCGCGTGTGGCCGTTCCCCGTCGTGGCGTTCTTGCTGGTGGCCGGCATGGGCTACGGTGTCGCCTCGCTCGACCGGTCCGTCGCGAGCGGGATCCGTGTCGAGTTCGACGCCGCCAGGGGACGCGGGATCGTCCAGCGCGAGACCGAAGGCGGAACCGAGCCCGTGGCGTTCGTGCCCGTCAAGGTGACCTTGGAGCGCGCGCAGATCGTCGCAACCTCGCAGAACCTGGTCGAGTCGCGCCAACGCGTCGCCTCGACCGTGCGGTTCCCCCATATCGGCAAACGGGAGGCGGAGCAGTTCGAGGTCGTCTTCGCCGATCCCGCTGCCGCCGAGGCCGCTGGCTACCAGCTGCACTTCGAGCGCTTCCCGTCGGTCGCTACCGTCTACGTCGACCGGAACGGCAACGACCGCTTCGACGAAGGGGAGGAACTCGACCCGGACAGCGGGGTGGGCTACAACGGCGTGAACGTGGTCATGCACGTCACCGCCTTCGAGCGCGTCGTCGTGAGCGACCGCGACGGTCAGGTGCGCACACCGTTGTTCACGGCCGTTACGGATCCGTCGGCCGTCCCGGAGGAGGAGGCTCCCGCCGCCGGTGGCCGTTTCTCGGCGTTCGGTCAGGCCGCGACCCAGACGGAGACGTCGTCCGAGCTCGAGGCGGGCGCCGAGGTGCTGCCGGTCGGGCCCCTGGTCCTCTCGGGAACCAGCATCCCGGTCTCGAACTACGAAGGCGGGGTACGCTTCACCGTCAACTACCTTGCATTGTTGCTTGCCCTCGTCGTCTACACCTCGGCGTTCATCGGCGAGATCGTGAGGGGCGGGATCCAGGCCGTCCACAAGGGTCAGCGGGAGGCCGCGATGGCGCTCGGGCTCTCTGGGTACCAGACGTTCTCGTTGATCGTGTTCCCGCAAGCGTTGCGGATCGTCCTGCCGCCGGTGATCAGTCAGTACCTGAACCTGACCAAGAACTCGTCGCTTGCCACGCTGGCCGGCTACGCCGAGTTGTTCGTCATCGCCAGCGTCGTCAGCAACCAGACGGGCGCCGCGATCCCGATCGCGCTGCTGCTCGTCGGGTCCTATCTCGCGATCAGCTTGGCGTTCTCTCTGGTGCTCAACAAGGTGAACGCCCGCCTTGCTCTGGTGGAGCGCTGACATGTTCCAAGTGATCGAGTCTCGGCCCGCTCCCGTTCCTACCAGGGGGGCCATGGTCTGGCTGCGGAGGAACCTCTTCTCGTCGCCACTCAACACCTTGCTGACGGTCGTGACGGGCGCCTTCGTCGCTTTCGCGGTCTACAACTTGGCAGCCTTCGTCTTCGTCCAGGCGTCCTGGGGCCAGGTGTGGGCGAACATGAAGCTCTTCGGCGTCTACCGCTACCCCGTGGACCTGCTGTGGCGGCCCATGACGATCGCGGCGGCGATGATGGCCCTACTCGGCACGATGTCGGGAGCCAGTGGCCGTGGCTCCATCGTCGCGAACGCGTTCTTCGCGTTCCAGGGGCTCGTCGGCCTGTTGTCGGTCATCGCCGTCTTGTTCTGGCCGTCCGTGCGGTTGCTGTGGCCGATGGTGTTGGTGCTCGGCTTCGCCGGCTACCTGTTGGGGCGTGTACGGCCCGGCATCGTCCGGGTACTGCCTTGGGCATGGCTGGCGTGGCTCTTCCTAGGGCTGGCGCTCTTGTACGGCGTCACCCCAGGCTCCGGTCTCCTGCGGTTCGTGCCTTCGCGCGACTGGGGCGGCTTCTTGCTCACGCTCGTGCTCTTCACCGGCATCATCCCCAGCTTCCCGATCGGCGTGGCGCTGGCACTGGGTCGGACGAGCAAGATGCCCGCCATCAAGTACTTCAGCATCGGGTTCATCGAAGTGGTGCGTGGGGCGCCGCTCATCATGTGGCTCTTCATCGCTTCGTTGCTCCTGCCGCTGCTCCTCGACATGGACGCGAACGCGCTACCGGCGATCTTGCGGGCGTATGTCGCCATCACGCTGTTCTCGGCGGCGTACATGGCCGAGAACGTCCGCGGCGGTCTGCAGTCCGTGCCGCGCGGCCAGGCGGAAGCAGCCAGGTCTCTGGGTCTGTCTGCGTGGCAGACGACCCGGCTCATCGTGCTGCCGCAGGCGCTGCGCGCCGTGATCCCGGCGATCGTCGGACAGGCGATCGGTCTGTTCAAGGACACCTCGCTGGTGTTCATCGTCGGGCTGGTGGACTTCTTCAAGGTCGCGGACCTCGTCTCGGTACAGCCTCAGTCGCTGTTGGTGACCGGCGGCGTGAAACTCGAGGTGTTCTTGTTCATCGCGATGATCTACTTCTTCTTCGCGTACCGGATGAGTGTCGCGTCGCGCCAACTGGAGCGGGAGTTGGGCGTTGGCGTCCGATGACGCGCACGAGGCACAATCGAGTCGCGGTGACCGCAGAGCACCGCGTGAGAGGACGTACATGACCGACGTTGTCGCCAGCACCGCCGTGCGGGCCGATGCCCCGGCCGGCGGAGAGCGCATCATCGAGATCGAAGGCCTCAACAAGTGGTTCGGCGAGTTCCACGTGCTCAAGGACATCCACCTGTCCGTGAACCGCGGCGAGGTGGTCGTGGTGATCGGGCCGTCGGGATCGGGGAAGAGCACCCTCATCCGCTGCATCAACCGCCTCGAGGAGCACCAGGAGGGCACGATCGTCGTCGACGGCGTCGAACTCACCGACGACGTGCGCGCCATCGACCAGATCCGGCGCGAGACCGGCATGGTGTTCCAGTCGTTCAACCTCTTCCCGCACCTGACCGTGCTCGAGAACATCACGCTGGCGCCCATCCGCGTGCGCAAGTGGAAGAAGAGCAAGGCCGAGGAGCGCGCCATGTACTTCCTCGAGAAGGTCGGCATCCCCGAGCAGGCGCGCAAGTATCCCGGGCAGCTCTCCGGCGGTCAGCAGCAGCGCGTCGCCATCGCCCGCTCGCTGACGATGGAGCCGAAGGTGATGCTGTTCGACGAGCCGACCTCGGCGCTCGACCCCGAGGTGATCGGCGAGGTGCTCGAGGTGATGGTGAACCTCGCGAAGGAGGGCATGACCATGGTGGTGGTCACGCACGAGATGGGCTTCGCGCGCGAGGTGGGCGACCGGGTGGTGTTCATGGACGCCGGTCAGATCGTCGAGGTCGGCACGCCAGAGCACTTCTTCCAGGCGCCGCGCGAGGAGCGCACGCGCGCGTTCTTGTCGAAGATCCTGTGACCGACCGCGCCGCGCCGCGGCGGGCGGACGGCGGCGGTCCTGGCCGCACGGAATGTCACAGCCGCCTGCGGCGCGCACCTTCTAGACTGACCCCATGTCGAGCGCAAGGCGTACGTGTAGGGGACGCTCATGAGTGACGCTGCCGGACGTGGTGTTCGCATCGCCGATCTGCTTCGCGCCATGGTGGCCAAGGGGGCTTCGGACATCCACCTTCAGGCGGGCGCGCCGCCGCACATGCGCGTCGACGGCGAGCTCTACCCGTACGAGAGCGTGCCGGTGCTCTCCCCGGAGCAGACCGAACAGATCGCGCTGGCGATGATGAGCGAGTCGCAACGCGAGTTGTTCCGCCACAGGCACGAGGTCGACTTCGCCTTCACCATCCCCAACGTGGCGCGGTTCCGCTGCAACGTACTGCGGCAGCGCGGCTCGGTCGGCGTGGTCATGCGCGTCATCCGCGACGCCATCCCCAGCTTCGAGTCGTTGGGGTTGCCGGGCGCGGTGGTGACCGAGTTCGCGAGCCAGCCGCGCGGCCTGGTGCTCGTCACCGGCCCCACCGGGTCGGGCAAGACGACGACGCTGGCGGCGATGGTCGACTTCATCAACCGCCGCTTCGCGCGCAACATCATCACCATCGAAGACCCCATCGAGATCCTGCACCGCAACCAGAAGAGCCTCGTGATCCAGCGCGAGATCGGCCTCGACACCGCCGACTTCGTGGGCGCGCTCAAGTTCGCCATGCGCCAGGACCCCGACGTGATCATGGTCGGCGAGATGCGCGACAAGGAGACGGTCGAGGCCGCCATCACCGCGGCGCAGACCGGTCACTTGGTGTTCAGCACGCTGCACACCCTCGACACCATCCGCACCGTCAACCGCATCATCGACTTCTTCCCGCCCCACGAGCGCGACCAGATCCGCATCCTGCTGGCCGACTCGCTGCTCGGCATCCTCAGCCAGCGGCTGCTGCCGCGTGCCGACGGGCCCGGCCGGGTGCTCTCGGTCGAGGTGCTGGTGAACACGCCGCTCATCCGCGACTACATCAAGGACGAGGAGAAGACGCCGCTCATCAAGGAAGCGTTGATGCAGGACAACCTGCGCGGCATGCAGACCTTCGACCAGCACTTGGTCGAGCTCTACCTCGCCGGCCGCATCACGCTGGAGGACGCCACCTACATGGCGACCAGCCCGCACGAGCTGCGCTTGATGATCACCCAGCGCCAGGGCGGCATCGGCGTCGACGAGGAGCACGAGTTCGACCGTCTGATGCAACCGCGCGGACCGCTGGGCTGAGCGTCGTCGACGCCCCTCCGGTGCGTCACCAGGTCGGGACCTTCGGGCGCCACGGCAGCGCACCCACCACCTCGCCGCGGAGGTCGTAGACGTCGGCGTCGGTGACGCGCACCCGCACCAGGTCGCCGATCTTCACGGTTCCGTCGCCTGCGGCCGTCACCACGCCGTCGATGCCGGGAGCGTCGCCCTTGCCGCGGCCGATCACCTCGCCTGGCGCCTCGCCGTAGTCGTCGATCAGCACCTCGATCTCGCGTCCGACCTTGGCGCGCTGCTTCTCCCACGAGATGCCTTGCTGCAGCGCCATCAGGCGCTCGTAGCGCTCTTGCTTCAGCTCCTCGGGGACGGCGCCCGGCAGGTCGTTCGCGTCGGCCTCCGGCACCTCGCTGTACGGGAACGCCCCCACGCGGTCCAGCCGGGCCTCGCGCAGGAAGTCGAGCAGGACCTCGAAGTCGGCCTCGGTCTCGCCCGGGAAGCCGACGATGAAGGTGGAGCGCAGCGTGAGCTCGGGGCAGACCTCGCGCCACGCCGCGATGGTGGCGAGGTGGCTGTCGGCGCCGCCGGGGCGGCGCATGGCGCGCAGCACGCGCGGGCTCGCGTGCTGCAGGGGAACGTCGAGTTAGGGGAGGAGATTCCCTTCGGCCATCAGCGGTATCAGCTCGCGCACTTGAGGGTACGGGTAGACGTAGTGAAGCCGCACCCAAGCGCCGAGCTCGCCAAGTTCGCGCACCAGGTCGACCAGGTGGGCGCGCACCTCCCTACCTTGGTAGCTGCTGGCACGGTGGCGAAGGTCGACGCCGTAGGCGCTGGAGTCCTGCGCGATCACGAGGAGCTCCTTGGTGCCGCTCGCCAGCAACCGGGTGGCCTCGTACAGCACGTCGGCGGCGTCGCGCGACACTTGCAGGCCGCGAAGCTTCGGGATGATGCAGAAGCTGCAGCGGTGGTTGCACCCCTCGGCGATCTTCAGGTAGGCGTAGTGGCGTGGCGTGAGCCGCACCGTGCCGGCACCGCCGGGCAACGCGGCCGCACCGTCGCCGCGTGGCGCGGCCATGGGCACCAGCGAGGTGAACGGGTGGGCGTCGATGGGCAGCGCCCGCCGCACCGCCGTCATGACCCCGTCGACGTCGGCTTGCCCCGTCACGGCCAGCACCTGCGGGTGGCGCGCGAGGATGGTGTCGGGGCGCTCGCCCAGGCATCCCGTCACGACCACCCGACCGTTCTCGCGGAGCGCCTCGCCGATGGCGTCGAGCGACTCCTCCACCGCCGGGGTGATGAAGCCGCAGGTGTTGACCACCACCAGCTCGGCCTGGTCGTAGTCGGGCACGATCTCGTACCCTTCGGCCCGCAGTTGCGTGAGGATCCGTTCGCTGTCGACCAAGGCCTTCGGGCAACCGAGGCTGACGAACCCGACGCGACCACCGTCTCGCGGTGGGTCGGCGCCGTTGGTCGTGCGGGCGGTGCCGGGTACCGGGGAGGTGGGAGTGGGGCGCTGGGGCGTGCCGGTGCCGTCGTTCATGCCGTCCGCGAGTCTAGCAGACCGGCTGCCGAAGGCGCCGTCGGCGGCGCTTCGGTGCGCGGCGCCAGGCGCCGACCGTGGCGCCGCAGCCAAGGCCGGAGGCGGCCCGCGAGGTAGAGCGACCCGGCGATCACCACGCGGCCCCCCTCGGGGCAGCGCTGCAGCGCCACCACCAACGCCGCGTCGGGATCCGCCTCGACGCTGACCGCGTCCGTCGCGGTACCCGTCGGCGCGGCCGGCACGCCGTCGCCCGGCGCCGCCTCGGTCAGCACCACGTGGTGGGCGCGCGCCGCCAGCAGCGGAAGCATGGTGGGCCCCGCCTTGCGCCGCAGCGCGCCGAACAGCAGCACGTACGGGTCGTCGCGCTCGGACGCGAGCTCGCTCGCTAGGCGCGCGACGGCCGCCGGGTCGTGGGCACCGTCTAGGATCACGGTGCGGCCGCGCACCCGGAACCGCTCGCCGCGCGCCGGGAGGGGCGGGGCGTGCAAGCCCACCGCGACCGCGCGCTCGTCGAGCCCGAGCAGGCGCATGGCGGCCGCCGCCAAGCGGGCGTTGTCGGCGCGGGTGCCGGCGCGGTCGAGGGCGAGACCGGCGGGGAGGGCGAAGCGGCGCTCCTCGTGGGCGGCGACGACGGAGCCGGGCGGACGCGCCGCGGGGTCGACGAACAGCGGCGCGCCGACGCGCGCGGCGACGTCGGCCACCACGGCGAGCGCCTCGCCGCGGGCGCCGGTGACGGCCGGCACGCCGGGACGGAAGGCGCCGGCCTTGTCGCGGGCGATCGCCTGCAGCGTCGTACCGAGCGTGTCCAGGTGGTCGAGGTCGACGTTGGTCAACACCACCAGGCGCACCGGCTCGACTGCGCGCGTGGCGTCGGAGGCGCCGCCCACCCCGGCCTCGAGGACCGCCGCGGTGGCGCCGGCGTCGGCGAACGTCCGCAGCGCCAGAGCGAGCGTCCACTCGAAGAAGGCGGGTTGGCGCTCCGGGGCCGGCGCCTGCGCCGCGGACCAGCGCATCGCCTCGGCCACGAAGCGGCGCACCGCGGCGCGGGTCACGGGCGCGCCGTCGACGGCGATGCGTTCGCGGAACTCCTCGACGTGCGGCGAGACGAAGCGGCCGGTGCGGTGGCCGGCGGCCTGCAGCCCCGCCGCGATCATCGTCGTCACCGTCCCCTTACCGTTGGTGCCCACCACGTGGACCACCAGCGGAGGCGCGGTGAGGCCCCAGGCCGCCAGCAGCGCAGCGGCTCGGTCGGGGCCGCGGGCGCCGCCTGCTCGTGTGCGACCGAAGAGCCAGGCCAAGGCCTCCGGGTAGGACGGCAGCGCGATCGGCATGGTCGGGGCCGCGGGTGGGCGGTTCAGCTCTTGCGGCGCCGGCGCGGGCGGCGACGGCGCGAGCGACGCTTGCCGCTCTTGCCGGCGGTGCCTCCCCCCTCGGTGCCTCCTTCGTCGAACGGCTCGAGGGAGGGCTCGCTAGCGACCTTCACCAGCAGCGCGTCGAGGTGGCCTTCGGCCAGTCGCTGCGTGAGCTTGAGGATGGTGTGCGGCGGCGTGACGTCGACGTAGACCACGCTCTGACCAGGGTGCAACAAGTACGCGCGGGCGCGCTTCGGGCCGAGGGCGGTGTCGAGATCGACCTCCCCCACGAACTGCACCGTGACGTCCTTGCCCAACATCGGCAGGCATGCGAGCTCGGTCTCGCCCAAGCTCCGCAGCTCGTGCAGCAACGAGAGCGGGTCGCGGTAGGGCCGCAGGTAGGGCATGTGCGCCACGTCCTTGGCGCCCTTGGCGGCGGTGACCACGCCGTTCTGCGTATCGAAGGTGACGTCGAACACGCGTTGCTCGGTACGCTCTTGCGTCTCTTCGCGGAACCGCAGACTGAAGTGCCGCTGGCTATGGCAGCGGCTGCGCTGCTGCACCGTGGCCAACCCGAGCGTTCCCTGGAACTGGGCTCGACCCTCCAACTGCGTGTGCCGGCCGCGCCCTTCGGTCTTCAGGACGTGCGTGCCCACGGGTTTGCCGCGCAGCGTGAGCCGGTAGCTGCAGACCTCGACCGCCATGGCGTCAATCTATCACGCGCCTGACGCTCGCCCGGACCGTAGCATGGCCGTCACGGAGGGCGTCGGATGCCAAGGGTGCGGCGGTCGGGAGCGCGGCGCGTGGAGGTGCTCCCGTGGGGCGAGGTCGACGGTGTGCCGGTGGCGCTGGTGACGCTGCGGGCCGGCGCGCTGTGCGCTCGCGTCAGCAGCTTCGGCGCCACGTTGGTGGGGGTCGAGCTCCCGCCGGGCCGCGCGGACCCGGGCGGACACCGGCGGGACGTGGTGTGGGGCCGCGATGCGCTGGACGGGGGACCCGGCGGCGGCTACATCGGTGCCCACCCGTACCTGGGCGGCACCATCGGCCGCGTGGCCAACCGCATCGCCGGCGCGAGCTTCGACCTAGATGGCCGCGAGGTCCGTCTGCCCGCCAACGAGGGCAGGCATCACCTGCATGGCGGCCTGCGTGGGTTCGACCGGCGACCCTGGCGCTGGGTCGTGCCCGAGGACCCACGGGTCGCCGCGGTACGGCTCTCGTACGTGTCGCCCGACGGCGAAGAAGGGTACCCGGGCGAGGTTCGCGTGGCGCTCGAGGTGCGGCTCGAGGAGAACGGGGTACTGTCGTTCGCGACGAACGCCACGACCGATCGGCCGACGCCGCTGGCGTTGGCGCATCACCCGTACGTCAACTTAGCGGGGCACGCCGCCGGTTCGGTGCGCGAGCACCTGCTCGAGGTGCCGGCCAAGCACTACCTGCCCACCGACGCTGCCGGCGTCCCGACGGGGGAGATCCGACCCGTCGAGGGCACCCGCTACGACTTCCGGCAGCCGAAGGAGATCGGCAGCGACCTCGACACCCCCACCGTCCGCGAGCCGAGAGGGGGGTACGACGTGGCGTACCTGATCGACGGTGCCCATGGGACGCTTCGGACCGCCGCGCGCCTGCGTGAACCGGTCGGGGGGCTCGAGCTCGAGCTACGCACCACGCAACGCTCGCTGCAGCTCTACACCGCCAACGACGTGCTCGACGTGCCGGGCAAGGACGGCGCGCTGTACGGCCGCTTCGGCGCCGTGGCGCTCGAGGCGCAGGCACCGCCGGACGCGGTGCATCACCCAGCGTTCGGCGACGTCGTGCTGCGGCCGGGCCAGGTGTACGCCCAGCGCAGCGAGTACCGCTTCGGGGGGTGGTGAGGGCGCGCTGCGTTGCGGCGCGCTGCGTTGCGGCGCGGCGGCTCAGAACGGCAGGTCGCTGTCGCGCAACCGACCGAGGTCCTGGGTCGAACGGCCCTGGCGAAGGATGTTGATCAACAGCGACACCAGCGAGGGGTCGAGCTCGCTGCCGCTGCGTGCTTCGAGCGCCTTCTCCACCTCGCGCAGCGGCATCGCCTGGCCCCGCTCGCTGCTGAGCATGTCGAAGGTGTCGGCCACCGCGACGATGCGGGCAAGCAGCGGGATGGCGTCCTTGCGCAGGGCGTCGGGGAAGCCGCTGCCGTCCCAGCACTCGTGGTGATGGCGGATCCCGTCGGCGGCGGCCCGCAACAGGTCGGTCGAGGCCACCAGGTTGGCACCGCGCTGCGGGTGCTCGAGGTCCTCGATGCTGAGGTCGAGCCCCGCGCCGAGTTTGCCGATGTCGTGGAGCATGGCCGCGAAGTAGAGGTCTGCGAGTTGCTTGCTGGGCAGCTCCAGGGTCCGGCCCAGCGCCAAGGCGTACGCCGTGACACGCTCGGCGTGCCCCAACTGGGCGAAATCCTGGGCCTCGAAGGCCTGGACGAAGGCGCGGGTGAACTCCACGAGGCTGCGCTTGGTGCGTCGCAGCTCCATGGCCTGGCTCTGCGCTTCGCCGAGCACGGAGCCCCAGCGCGCCACCAGCTTCAGCTCGTCGTCGGTGAACGCCGTCCCGCCGTGGCGTTGCAGCACCAACGCTCCGTACGCCGCGAAGCGACCGATCACCGGCACGACCACCGCCGAGGTGGCGTCGCGCATGCCGATCTCGCCGAGTTCGGCGCGTAACGCAGGCTCGTTGGGCGTGAACAGTTCGCCCACCAGGTTCGGCACGATGCGCGGCCCGGGCGAGCGCCACGGGCCGTGCGCCGGCGTGAGGGCTAGCAGCGAAGGGCCGTAGCCGGACTCGGCATCGAACGCGTAGGCGCCGAGGGCGTCGCCGCGGATCACGTAGCCGCGGACGTCGTGGGGCAGCGTGGCGCACAGCGTGCGAAGCACCTCTTCGCTGCGCTCCTCCGGGCGCTGCAGCCGCAACAACCGCTCCACCGCCGTCAGCGCGTCGGGCGCGGCGCGATCGTCGGCGGATTGGAACAGGCGCCTCAGCACGGCTCCCCCTCCCTGGGCGCGGCCTGGCCGGCCGCCACCGCGCCCACGAGCATAGCGAACGGAGTCGGCCGGGGCTGCGGAAGTGCGTACACCCCCGGTCACGTAGAATGGCACGCATGCTCGACCTGCGGACCATCCGAGACAACCCCGAGGCGGTGCGGCGCGCCATCCGCGCCAAGCAGCTCGGGGACGCCCTCGTCAAGCTCGACCGGCTGTTGCTCGTCGACGAGGAGCACCGCCTGCTGCGGCGCGACCTCGAAGAGCAGCAGGCGCAACGTAACGCCGACAGCAAGCGCATCGGTGACCTGCGCCGGCGTGGCGAGGACGCGGGCGAGCTGATGGAGCGGATGAGCGCGCTGTCGGCCGAGGTCAAGCGGCTCGAGGACCGCGAGCGGAGCCTCCAGCAGACCATCGACGCGCTCTTGCTCGAGATCCCCAACTTGCCGCACGAGAGCGTGCCGTACGGTGAGAGCGAGCACGACAACGTGGTGGTCAAGGAGTGGGGCGAGAAGCCGCGTTTCGCCTTCGCGGCCAAGCCGCACTGGGAGCTCGGCACGGCCCGCGGTTGGTTCGATCTCGAAGCGGGCGTCAAGCTGACCGGCGCCGGCTTCCCGGTGTTCCGCGGTGACGGTGCCCGCCTGGTGCGCGGCTTGCAGGGGTACTTCCTCGAGCGCTTGCGCGGCGCGGGCTACGAGGAAGTGGTGCCTCCGCTGATGGTCAACGCCGCCTCCGCCACCGCCACCGGCCAGCTCCCCGACAAGGAAGGGCAGATGTACGAGGTGACCGACGGGTTCTACCTCGTCCCGACCTCCGAGGTCGCGCTCGCCAACCTGCACCGCGACGAGATCCTCGACGAAGCCGCGCTGCCCATCCGGTACGCTGCCTACACCGCGTGCTTCCGGCGCGAGGCGGGTAGCCACGGCAAGGACGTGCGGGGGCTCAACCGCGTGCATCAGTTCGACAAGGTCGAGATGGTCCAGTTCACCCTGCCAGGCGACAGCTACGCCGCGTTGGAGGAGATGACGCGCACCGCCGAGACGATGCTGGAGGAGCTCGGCCTGCCCTACCGGCGCCTGCTGATGTGCACCGGCGACATGGGGTTCACGCAGGCCAAGAAGTACGACCTCGAGGTGTGGAGCCCCGGTCAGGAGCGCTGGCTCGAGGTGTCCAGCATCAGCAACATCGAGGCGTTCCAGGCCACCCGCCTCAAGACGCGCGCGCGCCCGGGCGGCGTGGCGGGCAAGGGGCGGCCCGAGCCGGTGCACACCCTCAACGGCAGCGCGCTGGCGTTCCCGCGCACGGTCGCGGCGCTGCTGGAGACGTACCAGCGAGAGGACGGCAGCGTGGCGCTACCGCCGGCGCTGCACCCGTTCGTCGGGAAGGGAACCCTGTCCTAGCGCGAAGGCTCCGAGCCTCAGGCCTCGTCGACCGTGCGCGGCACGCGAACGAAGCCGTCCTGGCTCGCCGGCGCGAGCCGCAACGCGTCGGCCTGAGGCAGCGGCGCCGTCGGTTCGTCCGGCCGGCGCGTGTCGTGCGGCGGCAAGGGTCGCACCAGCGGCTCGAGCCCCTCGACGTCCACCGACCGTAGCTGGTCGACGTACGCGAGGAGCGCATGGAGGTCGCCCTTCACGGCGTCCACCTCCTCGGGGTCGAGGTCCAGCCGCGCGAGGCGCTGGAGGTGCGCCATCTGCTCGTCGCTCAGCTCCACGCGGCGCATGCTAGCACGGCGTCCGCGCTGCCCCCGGGGGCCATGGCAGGTCGTGGGGTCGTCACCACGGCAAGCGGACGGCCACGGCGTACAGCGCCACCACCAGCAGTAGCGCCGGAAGCAGCGCCGCCACCCGCAGGCGCTTCACGTCCAGTAGGCCTAGGCCGAGTGCGATGATCATCAGCCCACCGACCCCGTTCACCAGCAGCACGCGCGGGTCGCTGGCGGGATCGGGGACGAGGTTGGCGAAGAGGCCGGCCGCGAGCGACAACCCACCTTGGTACACCAGCACCACCAGTACGGACGCCAGCACGCCGAAGCCGAAGGTGGTGGCCAACGCCAAGGACGAGAAGCCGTCGAGCGTCGACTTCAACACCAGGAACCCGGCGTCTCCGGTGAGCCCGTTCTGGATGCTGCCGAGCAACGTGAGCGGCCCGACGCAGAACAGCAGCGACGCCGCCACGAACCCTTCGGTGAACCGGCCCTGACCGCGGAAGCGGCGCCGCAGGCGCTCGCCGAGCCCCTCCAGGGCTTCTTCCAAGCGCATCCACTCGCCCAACGCCCCGCCCAGGGCCAGGGCGAGCAAGCCGAGCAGCACGCCGGGCGGCGTCGCGACGCGGTTGAGGTCGAGCGCATTGGTGATCCCGATGAACACCGTGACGAGGCCGATGGCCTGCATCACCACGCGGGTGATGCGCTCCGGCAGGCGCCCGCGCAGCGCCAGACCGAGGAGCGACCCGAGCGCCACCGTGGCGACGTTCAGGAGCGTTCCCCAGGTCTGGTCGAGCAGCGTCACCCCGCGACCTCCCGCGGCTTCGGGCCGGAACGCAAGACCAGCACCGTGACGAGGATGCCGGCCGCCACCGGCACGCCGACGAGCCACAACACCCACGTCAGCGCCGAGCGCGGGCCGGTGGCGGTGGGCGGCAGGACGAACGGCACGGACCCGACGACCGAGGCGCCCACCTCGATCTGGACGTTGGCGACGGCTTCTTCCTGGCGGTAGGTGGTGTCGCGCACGGTGATGGTGTAGGCCCCGGCGCCCGGCGCGGTGACGCTCCCGACGTACCCACCCGGGGTGGTCTCGTCGAACGGATCGCTCGCGACCAGCGCCGGCGCTACGTCCCCGGCCGCCACGTCGGCCTTGCCGGAGGTGGGGACGGCGGCACCCGCCGGCCGCAGCTCGATCCGCACGTGCGCGTCCTCGACCCCGACCAGGCCCGGGTCCTCGAGCCGCAGGCGGACCTCGAGCGGCGCCCCGGGAACGGGAGGGTCGGGCGTGAACTCGAGCGTCCCCAGCACCAAGGTGGCGTGGGCGGCCGCGGCCGACGCCACGGCCAGCAGGGTGGTGACGATGGCGGCACGGCGCCACCGGACCGGCGGACGGCGAGCAGGGTGCGCGTTGGCGAGCGGTGCGTCAGCGTTGGGCACGGTCGTCCTCCGTCAGGGATCGCCACAGCAGCAGACGCGCTGGCATGCCGCTGGCATGGACCTCTGCCGCGCGCTCACGGCCGAGGTAGCGGTAGTGCCACGGTTCGTAGGCGTAGCAGCTCAGCGCTTCCTGGCCGCTCGGGTAGCTCATCACGAAGCCGAAGCGCCAGGCGTTCTCGGCCACCCATGCGCCGGCCGCGGTGGCCGCCCAGTCGTCGAGGTCCCAGGCGGGCGGGCCGTCCAACGACCGGAGGTCCAGCGCCGTGCCGAGCTGGTGCTCCGAGTGCCCGGGGCGCGCGCTGGTGCGCAGCGCGAGCTCGTAGCCGTCGCGTTCGACCCAGTAGGCGAAGGTGCTCTCCTGGTAGGCGTAGCTGCGGTAGGCCGACTGGATCGCGAGCGCGTGACCGGCCTCGGCGGCGGCGGCGAAGAGCGCACGAAGGTCGTCGACGATGATGGCGCGCACGAGGTGACGCTCGTCGGCGGCGGCCGGCCCCACCGCCACGCTGGCGCGCACCAGATCGGTGGGGGCGTAGTCGGCTGGGAGGGCGAAGTGCGTGTCGAGCACGGTGGCGTCGAAGCGCGCGTAGCTGGCTGCCGGCGCTGGCTCGTCGGCGACGCTGCAGGCCGGCGCCCCCTGCGCCGCGCCGAAGCCGGCGACGAGCGCGACGAGTGCGACCAGGAGCCGGTTCACGGCCGTCACCCTACCACTGCGGCTACGGTGCCAGCAGCGTGCCGCGCATCTCCATCGGCTGCGCCAGGATCAGCAGCTGCAACGCGACGAACCCCAGCACGTACAGCACCATGGGCCACATCGCCACCACGCCGGCGCGGCCGTAGTCGCGCACCCCGATACGGCCGGCGGTGACGGCCGCCAGGATGGCGTAGGCCGCCGTGAGCATCGCCTGGATCGGGAAGAGCCACCGCGAGGGCACCATCTGCGCCAGGCGCCAGTTCGGATCGACGGCCGCGCCGCGGATCTCGAAGAAGTGCTGGAAGACCGGCACGATGGCGAGCGCCCCGGTGAGGAAGTGGAACAGGTAGTGCGCCGCCCAGAACCCGAATCCCAGCGCCAGCACCACGTAGCCCCAGCGCTGGAACGAGGCCGCTGCCCGGGCGCCGAGCGTGCTCCTCGCGCCGTGCCCGCGCGCGCGCGCGGCGGCGCCCACTCCGTTCGCTCGGCCTGTGTCGGCCACCGCTCCGATGCGCCTGGCAACGGCGGCACCCACGCCGTCGGCGGCCATGGCGGCCGCCACGGTGGTCGCCACGCCCAGCAGCGTGACGACGACGTAGAGCGTGGCCAGCAGCACGACCTCGTTGCGCGTGCCGAGCAGGTCGGCCAACCGCTCGGCGAAGCGGAAGAAGGGGGACGTCATGGCCAGGGCGTTCATCACCCCCCAGTAGGCCAGCAGCGACCCCATCGCCAGCACCGCCAGGCGGCCGCGGCGCGCCCACGGCGCCCGAGCCAGCTCGCGTCCCGGCGCACGCACCCGTAGCGCCACGTTGTCGTACGGGCAGGCGCGCACGCAGTTGAAGCAGTAGGTGCAGTCCATGTTCGAGGTGATGGTGGGGACGAACAGGTCGGTCTCGCAGCCGGGGAAGTGGCCGGTGCCGTTGGGGCGCACCACCTCGGCCAGCGGCACGAACGCCGCCTGAGGCGAAGCCGGCGCCGCGGCGAAGGTGTCGCGCCCGTGGAGGCACGGCTTGTGGGCGCAGGCGCGGCAGACGTCGGGGTCGACGGCGGCGATCTGCGTCGGCGATACGCTCGCCAGGGCGAAGTTGAAGTTCCCGAGTGGGCAGAGGTAGCGGCAGAAGGTGCCGGCGGGGAACGCCGCGTCGATCGCCAGCGCCGCCACGAAGTAGCCGATCGCCAACCACGCCGTGAGCCACGGGCTGGCCCAGAGGTCGAACGCCTCGTAGGCGAGGAAGAACCCCACCAGCAGCACGATGACCGTCCACTTGTTGCGCAGCGCCCGCGGCCAGGTGAGCTTGCGCGGCAACCACCGCTCCACGCGGCGCGTCAGGCCCCGCGTCAGCATCAGCGGACAGGCCGAGCAGAAGGCGTTCCCGAACAGCGCAAGGGCGATGACGACGAGCCCGCGGTAGTGCAGCCAGACGCTGGTGGTCGCCACGTTGCGTGGCGCCACCTGCCGGCCGGTGAGGCCGTCGATGACGACGAACACCGCCAGCGCCAAGAGCGGCAGCTGGAACACCAAGCGGCCGTACTTCCAGCGGAGCAGACGCCTTAGGCCGGGGAGGCGGAGCAGGTCGAAGCCGCCGGGCTGATCGACGTACGCGCCCGAGACACGCGGCGCGGATGCCGCAGCGTGCGCCTGCCGGCGGGCGGCGTCGGGGCGGAGCGTCATCGCGTGGGCCTCATCGGCGACGTCGGCGCTAGCGGGCGGGCACGCGGACCTGGACCTCGGCGACGATCCGGCGGCCGTCCGGGTAGCGGACGTCGGCGGAGACCACCCAGTCGCCGGCCATGCTGAAGGCGAAGTCGGTCGCGCGGTAGAGGCCCGCTTCGACCTCGACGGCATCGGCCTCCACCGGCGCCATGCCGGCATGGGTCATGTCGCCGGTGATGCGAACGGTGGCGCCGGAGACGCCCTCGCTGCCGGCCAGCACGTACACCGCCACCGGAACCACGCCGACGGCCGGATCGGCCTCGAGCTCGACCCGCACCGGCTCCGCCACCTGGGCCGACGCAGCGGGGGCGTTGGTGGCGGCACCCTCTCCCGCGGGCTTCGGCCTGCATGCGCTCATCGACGCGACCAGCAGAAGCGCCGCGGCGAGCAGGAGCGACCTACGACGCCACACCGTGTGGCCGCGCGCGAGGGCGCCGGCGCGGTGCAGCGACGTGGGAGACGCGGAGATGACGGGCAGGGATCGACGGTGGCTGATACGGGCCATGTCGACGTACCGTACCACGCTGCCTGCGCTCATCGCGCCGCGGGCGGACCTCGGTCGGGCAGGAGCGCGGCGCGCGTCAGGGCGCGATGCAGCGCGCCTTCGGCGCGGAGCTCGCTGGCGTAGAGCACCACCTCGGTCACCGGCCAGGCCACGGCCGCCGCGTCGTACGCGGCCAGCGTCGCAGCCAACTCGGTGCGATCGTGCGGCGTCCCGGGTCCGCGCGCGAAGCCCTTCACGCGCGCCAGCGTCACGTGCGGCACGAACGGCCCGGCATCGGCGCGAACGTCGAGTTGCGGCGGCAGCATAGCGATCAGCGACGCCGCCAGCGTCGCCGCTGCGGCGCCCGCGCCGCCGGCGCCGTCCAGGCCGAGCCACAGCACGCGCGCGCGGTGGGCGTCCGGGAACGCCCCCAGCCCGCCCGTTCGCAGTGTGAACGATCGCGTTCGCTGCGCGGCCGCGCCGACCGCTTCCGCTACGGCGTCGACCATCGCCTCCGTGACCTCCCCCAGGAACGCCAGCGTCAGGTGGCGTTGCTCGACGGGCACGAACCGCGCGCGCACGGTGGGCAACCGTGCGCGGAGGAACCGTTCCGCGCGGACGGTCTCGTGGAGCACCTCGGTGGGAGCGGGGGCGGCGACGAAGAGACGCATCCCGAGCTCACTCGACGCGTCCGGTGGCGCGCAGGTAGGCGAGCACGCCACGCTCGAGGGCGGCGGCCAGGTCGTCGGGTCGGGAGAGCAAGCGGCGGTCGTCGGGATGCGTCAGGTACCCGAGTTCGACCAGTAGGGCGGGGGTGCCGGCGGCGGCGGCGTGCGCGAAGCGGCGGTCGTTGAAGGCGTAGTACTGCAGCATGTTTCCGGAGACGTTGGCGTCGTCGTCGGGAAGGCCGGTGGCGCCGAGCATGGCGCGGTCGACGATGACCTTGAGCAACGCTTCACGCGGGTTGCGCGCCGGCTCGAAGTGGGCGCTCTTGTAGCCTCGCCGCGCGTCGTCGACGCTGGCGTCGGCGTGGATCGACAGCAGCACGTCGGCTCGGTAGCGCGGCGGGACGGTGGCCGGAAGCAGGTCGACGGTGAAGCCGTAGCGCGCCAGCCGCGCTGCCAGCGCGTCAGCTACCGCCTGGTTGACCTCGACTTCGTCGATGCCAGCGGCGTGCGCTCCGGTGCTGACGCGTAGCGAGGCGAGCTCGTCGGGCTGGCCGGATGCGTCGAGATGTCCGACTTGGATGCCGATCCGTACCGGACCTTGGAGTCGTTGCACGAGCGCGCGCAGCCACGGTGCCTCGATCACCCGAACGCTTCCGCCGCTCCATGCGGGTCGACCTCCGTCCTGCAACGCGGTGGCGACGTTGAGCCCCACCAGCACCATGGATCCGAGCGCGAACGCCACCGCCAGCGCTTGCCGCCGACCGAACGGCCGACGGGCGCCGCCTGCGACAGGCGCCTCCGGCACCCAGGTGGGCTGCGCCGGCGCCGTCGACGGCGGGCGCGTCGGTGACTCCAGCTCTGCCCACGGCCCCGTCGGCGACGCGGTCGCATCGGGGCGCAAGAAGCGTTCGAGGGGCCCTGCCACCTCCCGATGCTACCGCCCGGCGGAACCTTGCGAGGTGGTCAGCTGCGCACGCCGGTGAGCCAGAAGAGGATGTGCTCGTCGACGTTCTCGATGTGGTCGCCGAGGCGCTCGAGGTACCGCGCCACCGAGAGGAGTTGGTTGGCGCGGTTGATGGTGGTGGGGTCTTGGATCATGTAGGTCAGCAGTTCGCGGTGGATCTGGTCGTAGAGCGCGTCGATCTCGGAGTCCATGGCGTGCGCGCGACGCGCGGCCGCCTCGTCGCCTTCGGCGAACGCCTTGGCGCTGGCGTCGAGCATGACCGCGAGGACCTCGAAGATGCGTTGCATGTCGAGGTACTTCTTCAGAGGGGGTTGCTCCGCGAGCTTCATCGCGGCCGTCGCCACGTGCTCGGCGTAGTCGCCTGCACGCTCGATGTCGGCGAGCGCCTGCAGGCTGCCGCCGAGGAAGCGGAGGTCGCGCGCGGCCGGTTGGCGCCTGGCGATGATGGTGAGGATGCGGATCTCCAAGTCGGCCTGGAGCTTGTCGATGGCGTCGTCGCCGTCGATGCAGCGCCGCGCCGCCAACATGTCCTGCTCCACCAAGGCTCGTTTGGCCAAGTCGCAGTTCTCGCGCACCATGCTCAGCATGCGCACGAGGTCGCCGTTGACCGCCTGAAGGTCGTGTTCGAGTAGGTTCATGGGGTCTGGGCGCATGATATCCGATGCTACGCGGCGACCGTCATGGAAGCGTCAGCCGGTGCCGGCGCGGGCCGCGCGCTTGACATCGCCCTGACACGGTCCTCCGTAGAATGCCGGCATGCTCCCATGGCGCGGGCTCCTGGAGGTCGCTTCGACGTGAGTCCATCCACGGTGGTGCTGGTCGAAGACGACGAGGCGGTGCGCGAGCTGGTCGCGTACCACCTTCGGCGTGCCGGCATCCACGTGCTCGAGGCGTCCACCGCCGCCGAGGGTTGGGCGCGGATCGACCAGGCCGACGTGATCGTCCTCGACTGGATGCTGCCGGACGAGTCGGGGGTGGCGCTGCTGCGGCGCATCCGTGCGGCGCGCGGCCACGGGGTCCCCGTCGTGATGCTCACCGCCCGGGCACGCGAGACCGAGCGGGTCGAAGGACTCGAGGCCGGAGCGGACGACTACGTGACCAAGCCGTTCTCCGCACCCGAGCTGGTCGCGCGCGTGCGCGCCCAGCTCCGCAGGGCCGGCTCGCATCTGCGCATCCGGCTCGGCGACATCGACATCGACGTCGAAGGCGCCAGCGTCGCGGTGGCCGGCGAGCCGGTCGACCTGACACGCCGCGAGTTCGAGTTGCTCGCGTTCCTAGCAGGGCATCCGGGCAGGGTCTTCCGCCGCGGCGAGCTGCTCGACGAGGTGTGGGGCGACGCCTACGTCGGGACCGAGCGCACGGTCGATCAGCACGTCGCGCAGTTGCGCGCGCGCCTGGGCAGCGGCGTGATCGACACGGTTCGCGGCCGCGGGTACCGCATCGGGACGGCCCAGCGTGGGTGACCCCAGGGAGTTGGCCGACTGGCTCGACCTGGTGGACGACGGCGTGGTGATCCTCGAGGACGGTCGGGTCAGGGCCCTCAACCGGGCCGCTGCGCGCCTGCTCGACGTCGATCCGGACCGGGCGCGGCGCGCGCCGCTGATCGCGGTGCTGCGCGACCACCGGCTCGAGGTCGCTGCGGGCGGCAACGAGCCGGTCGAACTCGAGGTCCGGGGCAGACGACTGCGGGTGCTGCCGTTGCCGGGGGGCCTGGTGTTGCGGGACATGACCGCTCTGCGGCGCGCCGAGGCCGACGCGCGCGAACTGCTGGCGGTGCTGTCGCACGAGTTGCGAACGCCGGCCACCACCATCGTCGCCGCCCTCGACGCGTTGGCCGACGATCCGCCCGAGCCCGACCGTCGGCGCTTCCTGGAGCGCGCGCGCAAGGAAGCAGGGCGGCTCGCCCGGCTGCTCGACGACCTCACCAACGACGTCCGTCCGCCGCGGGAACGGAGCGTTCGTCTCGACGCCGTGCTCGACCGCGCCACGGCGTCGCTGCAGCCGGTGCTCGAGCGGCGTGCGGTACGGGTGGTCGGCCACGTCGGCGGCGTCACCGTCTGGGCCGACGAGGACAAGGTCACGCAGGTGCTCCTCAACCTGCTCGAGAACGCCGCCCTGCACGGTCCCGAGGGCGGGCGCGTCGACGTGGTGGCGTGGCCTAGGGGCCACGAGATCTGCCTCGAAGTCCGCGACCAAGGAGCGCCGCTCGATCCGGCGACCGCCGAGGCGTTCTTCGCGCTGCACGCCCAGGGCGGACCCAAGTCGAAGGGGACGGGGCTCGGGCTCTACATCGTGCGTTCGATCGCCACGGCGTGGGGCGGGTGCGCCTGGGGCGGTCCGCGCACGGACACGGCCGCGGAGGAGGGTGCCACCGTGCTCGGGAACGCCTTCGGCGTCAGCATCCCGACGCGCCCGCGAGGGTAGCGCCGCGTCGAGTCGTGGCGGGACGGGAGCACGGTGCCGGGAGGCGCGGGGCCGGCGCCGAAGCGGTCGTCAGCGGCTCGGGTCGTCGTCGAGTGGCGGGAGGGGCACCAGGCGTCGCGTCCGTCGGCGCCGCTCGGCAGCGAGCGGCGTGAGGACGGCGCTCCGTAGCGGCGCCCAAGCGGGCGCCTGCTTCTCTGCTCGCGTTCGACCCGCGTCGATCGACTCTCGGGCTGGGGTGGGCGTCGTGAGCGGCCCGCGTGGCGGCCGCGTCGGGTGCGGTTCGGGTCGTTGCGCTCCCAGCGGGCCGAGCGGGGGCAGGAGCGCCCACCTCGCGTCGGGGAACGTGGCGTCGGTGGAGCTCAGCAGCGCTGCGTCGGCACCGAGCGCTGCGTCGGCACCGAGCGC
>CAZACZ010000004.1:32385-55048 GCA_964483695.1 uncultured bacterium
AGCGCTGCGTCGGCACCGAGCGCTGCGTCGGCACCGAGCGCCGTGGGGTGCCCGGGACCGGCGCCTTCGCCCCGGTCGGCGGCGTCGTCACGCGCGGCGCGGCTGGGGGCGATCCGGCTTCCGGGGAACGCACTTCGGTAGAAGGCCGGCCCGAACGCACCGACGACCAGCGCCGCGACCGCGACGGGAAGCACGCCGGCGGCCGCTTCGCTGCGCCAGGCCGCAGGGGCGAAACCGCCGCCCCGCAGCGCCAACCAAGCCACCCCGCCGGTGCCCCAGGCCAGGGCGTGCGCCAGCGCCACGTCGAGCGGCCCGGCCCAGCGTGCCTGGCGCGGCGACGGGTAGATCGCCAACCAACCGAGCGCCACCAGCTCGAGCGCGAGGATCGCCTCGCGCCACCCGGGGAAGGCCGCGTCCGCGGCGAACCCGGCCGACAACACCGCGGCGATCACCCCGATGCTCGGACCGTATGCCAGCGTGACGAGGTAGAGCGGCACCAACCCCAAGCCCTCTAGCGCGATCGCCAGCGCCCGCGGCTCGACCTCGGGTGCAAGCGTGCGCGCCGCGGTGGTCAGCAGGAACGACACCGCCACCGCGCCACTCACGCGCAGCAAGACGCGCGGGTGCGCCAACGCGGCGAGGTCGACGCGACCCAGCCCGGACGACCACGACACGATCGCGAGCACCATGGTAGCGGCGAGCGAGTACGTCACCAGCGGGTCCGCGGTGACGTGCTGCCACACCAGGGGCCAGGCCACGGCCATGGCGGCCAATCTAGCACGCCGTAGTCGAGGCGCGTTTCGTCGTGGGGGACGCTTCCCGACTCAGCGATCGTCGAGCGTGGCGCCGAACGGGGAAGTGTCGAGGTCGTCGGTGCGCAGCATCCACGCCACGCGCCGGTGCGCCTCGCGCAGGCGAGCGTCGCGCGCGAAGCGGGCACCCACCGCCGACTCGAGCAGCAGGAACGCGCGGTGGAGCGCACGCAGCGCCGGCGGCGCGTAGCGCCGCGACACTGCCCAGCCGCCGCGGCGGCCCTCGACGTGGAAGGCGGGGTGGGTCGGTGTCGAGGTGCCGCCGAGATGGATCGTGGGCGTATCGACCAGCAGGCAGGAGAACCCCGCGCGGCGGGCGCGCGAGCAGAACTCGAGGTCTTCGTTGAAGAACCGCAGGCTCGCGTCGAACCCGCCGACGACGTCCACCACCTCGCGCCGTACGAGCAGCAGGCACCCCGACAACCACGGCACCAGGACGGCCGCGGCGGTTCCACGGCGCGGCCGTCCGGCGCCCCGCAGATGCGCGTAGTGCATGCGGTAGGGGAGCCCCAGGTCCTGCAATCGACCGTCGGTGTCGGTGACCCGGGGTCCGGCGACGCCGGCGTCGGGGTGCGCCGAGAGGGCGGCGGCGAGGTCGACGAAGGTGCGCGGCTCGACCCAGGCGTCGGCGTTCATGACCGCCAGCAGCGGCGTGGCCAGCGCCTTCCAACCGACGTTGGTGGCGTGCGCGTAGCTGTGGTTCGCACAGACGAGGCGCTGCACCGGCGGGTGGCGCGCCACGACCGCAGCCGCCTCGTCGCTCCCCGAGGTGTCCACCACCACCACCCGGGCGCCAACCGCCGCCCGCGCCAGGCGCTCGAGGCAGGTCTCGAGCTCGTCGAGGCCGCGATGATGCACGACGGCGATGCCGAGGTCGTGCTGCTGCGGGCCGGGTGGCTTCATCGTCGTCCAGCATCGCACGCGGCGTACATCCGTCTCATGTGCCACGGCGTAGCATGCCCGACGTGACGGGACCATCGGCGACCGCGACGTCGGCCGGGGCGGCGCCGCCGCTGCCGCTGAGCGAGAGGACCACCCTTAGGCCGGCGCGCATCGGCGTCGCGCTGGGGGGCGGGAGCGCGCGGGGCTACGCACACATCGGCGCCCTCGCCAGCCTGGAGCGGCACGGCTTCGCGCCCGACGTGATCGTCGGGACCAGCTTCGGCGCCGTCGTCGGCGCGCTCTACGCCACCGGTCGGGACGTGGCGTCGCTGCGCGGCGAAGCGGAGCAGATGCGCCGCCGCGACGTCTTCCCGTACATCGCCGACTTCGGGCTGCATCGGGCCGCGTTGTTCGAGGGGCGGCGGCTCGAGGCGTACTTCGACCGCCTGCTCGAGGGACGTACCTTCGCCGACCTGCGGCGCCGGCTGGTGGTGGTCACCACCGACATCGACACCGGCGAGCGCGTCCTGCTGCAAGACGGTCCCGTCGGCCTGGCCCTGCGCGCCAGCGCTTCCATCCCGGGCGTGTTCTCGCCGGTGATGGTCGGTGGGCGTCGTCTGGTGGACGGCGGGATCGGCTCCCCCGTACCACTCGACACCCTCGCCGGCATGGACGTCGACGTGGCGATCGGCATCGGTGCCGGCATGGAAGCGCAGGACTCGCGCGCCATCCGGCTCGCTCGTCGGGTGTTGGCCAGCGACACCGGCCGGCGCTGGCATCGTGCCGCGGTCGACCGCCGACCCCGCAGCGCCATCGGGCGCCTGGGGCGGGCGCTGGCGTTCGCCGCCGACGGCTGGCTCGACCGTGCGGAGACCGGCGCCTCGCCGTCCGGCGCGGCGTCGGGCGAGGAAGCGGCGCAGGTGGCGCGAGCGACGCTCGAGGTGCACACTCGGCCGCCCATCCATTGGTTGAACTTCCACCGCGCCGGCGAAGCCATCCTTGCCGGCGACGCCGCGCTCAGTGGCTTGATCCCACGCCTTCGGGCCGCCGTGACGGACCTCGGTGTCGTGCCCGGCGCGGCGCAGGCGGCCTGACGGGCGCGCACCTCCGGAAGGCCGGCGCGCCCACGAGGCGGGCGCGCCCCGGAAGCGGGCACGCCCAGGAAGCGGGCACGCCGAAGAGGCGGGCGCGCGCACCAGGCGGGGGCGCGCTCGCCGGCGCCCGCCGCGCTCAGAGGATGGTCCGGCCGAGCAGACTCGCCGCCATCTCCACCAGGATGGCGGCAGTGCGGTTCTGCGTGTCGAGGATCGGGTTCACTTCGACCAAGTCGAGGCTGGTGACGCGACCGGAATCGGCGAGCAACTCCATCAGCAGATGCGCCTCGCGGTACGTCAGGCCACCGGGCACGGGCGTCCCGACGCCCGCCGCTAGGGTCGGGTCGAGCACGTCCGCATCGAACGAGACGTGGAGCCGCTCGACGCCGGCCAGGTGCTCGAGCGCTTCCGCGGCGATCGGCGCGATCCCGCGCTCGTCGATCTCTTTCATGGTGTAGGTGGCGATGCCCAGCGCGCGGATGCGTTCGCGTTCCTGTGGGTCGACGCTGCGAAGGCCGATGTACACCACGTCCTCCGCGCGGATCGCGGCGCCGCCGCCCCAGGCGCGTCGGAAGCGCACGTCGCCCAGGCCCAGCAGGTGCGCCACCGGCATGCCGTGCACGTTGCCGGAGGGGCTCGAGTCGGGGGTGTTGAGGTCGGCGTGGGCGTCGATCCACAGCAGACCGGTGCGGCGGCCCGCCGCCAAGCCCGCCACCGTGCCCATGCTGATGGCGTGGTCGCCGCCGAGGGTGATGACGAACGCCTCCGGCGGCAAGCGCGCCAGGCGCCGGAACGCCTCGTCGCACGTTCGTGCGATGGCGTCGGCGTACGGCAGCCCGGTCGACGAGGCGAGCGCCTCGGCCACCGGCACCTCCACGTTGCCCATGTCGGTGACGACGTGCCCGAGCTCGCTCAAGGCGGCGGCGAGGCGGGCGAGCCGGAGCGCGCTCGGTCCCATGTCGACGCCACGCCGTCCGGCGCCGAGGTCCATCGGCACGCCGAGGATCCGAACGTCGCGCACGCCGCAGGCTAGCACGCGACGGAGCGGCGCCGCGGCGTCAGCCGGGCTCGCGTGCTACGTGCCCGCCGAACTCACGCCGCAGGATCGCCACGACCTTCGCCGCCAGGTCGTCGTCGAGGCGGCTGGCGAAGCGAGCGAAGAGCGCCGCCGCGGTGGCCGGCATCGGCACCGCATGGTCGATCCCGAACCTCACCGCCCAGCGTCCCATGCCGCTGTCCTCGACGTAGGCGGGGACGCCTGCCAAGGTCGGGTCGTCGCGCAGGGCGGCAGCCAGCAGCGACAACAGCCACGAGCGGATCACCGAGCCGTGGTCCCAGAGATCGGCGATGGCCGGCAGGTCGAGCTGCGCGTGCGGGTACGCAGCCAGCGCCTGGAACCCCTCGGCGTAGGCCTGCAGGACGCCGTACTCGATGGCGTTGTGGATCATCTTGACGAAGTGGCCGCTGCCGGCCGGCCCCACGTAGCGCACGCCGCCCGGCGGTGCCAACGACTCCAGCACCGGCCGTAGACGCTCGAAGGCGGTGGCGTCGCCGCCGACCATCAGGTTGTACCCTTCCTCGAGGCCCCAGATGCCGCCGGAGACGCCGGCGTCGAGCCAGGCCACGCCGGCGGCGACGGCGCGCTCGGCGCGGCGAACGGAGTCTTGCCAGTGGGAGTTGGCGCCGTCCACCAGGAGGTCACCTGGGGCCAGCCCGGCAAGCGCGCGCGTCACCACGTCTTCGGTGGCCTGGCCGGCGGGCACCATCGACCACAGCGCGCGCGGGCCGGCCTCGAACGCCGTCAGCGCTTCCGCCACGTCGCGCGCGCCGATGGCGCCCTCCTCTTGCAGCTCGCGCACCCGCCCTTCGTCCAGGTCGGTGACCACCACGGCGTGGCCACCACGGAGGAGCCGGCGCGTCATGTCGGCCCCCATGCGTCCCAGTCCTACGATCGCGATGCGCATCCTCGACCTCCGGCCCGGCACTGCCCGCCCGGGAGCGTCCTCCGATGCTAGCAGGGGGCGTGATAGACTATCGCCCGTTCCCGGCGCGAACTTCCCGTTGCGGCTGCGCCCGCGCGCGCGGGTTCGGCCTCGGGCGGGTAGGTCCGTCCCCAGAAGCGGAAGGTGAGGAAGCGGCATGGAAGGTGGGAACGAGAGTGCGGAACGGATTGCTGCGGCCGGCGCTAGCGAGGCAGGGGCGCCGGGCGCAGCGCAGCTCGATCCGGACGTCGTCGATGCGCTGAAGCTGCTGCAGCGGGGCGCCGAGCAGATCGTGCCCGAGGAGGAGTTGGCACGGAAGCTGGACCAGGCGAAGCGCGACGGCCGGCAGCTGCGGGTCAAGCTCGGCGTCGACCCGTCGAGCGCCGACCTGCACGTAGGGCACGCGGTCGTGCTGCGCAAGCTGCGGCAGTTCCAAGACTTGGGGCACCGCGTGGTGCTGATCATCGGCGACTTCACCGCCATGATCGGCGACCCGAGCGGCCGCAGCAAGACGCGTCCCGTGTTGTCGCTGGAGGAGACGCGCCGCAACGGCGA
The DNA here is from genome assembly GCA_964483695.1 of uncultured bacterium. GTDB lineage: Bacteria > Deinococcota > Deinococci > Deinococcales > Trueperaceae > CAZACZ01. The sequence continues at coordinate 37,711 of CAZACZ010000004.1, forward strand.
GACCTACGTGGCGCAAGCGGTGGCGGTGCTGGACGATCGTCCGGACCGCCTCGAGATCCGGCACAACTCGGAGTGGCTCGAGCCGCTCGGCTTCGCCGACGTCATCCGCCTGGCGTCGAACTACACGGTCGCCCGCATGCTCGAGCGCGACGACTTCACCAAGCGCTTCAGCGCCGGCGTGCCCATCCAGGTCCACGAGTTCCTCTACCCGCTGGCGCAGGCCTACGACTCGGTGGCCATCCGTGCCGACGTCGAGCTTGGCGGTACCGACCAGTTGTTCAACCTGCTGGTCGGGCGCGACGTGCAGCGCGCCTACGGGCTCGAGCCGCAGGTGGCGTTGACCACGCCGCTGCTGGTCGGACTCGACGGCGTCGAGAAGATGTCGAAGTCGCTAGGGAACTACATCGGCATCGCCGAGCCGCCCGAGGTGATGTTCAAGAAGGCGATGCAGGTGGCCGACGCGCTCCTGCTCAGCTACGCCGAGCTCTGCACCACCCTCGACCTGGCCACCATGTCGGCGGCGCTGCAGGACGACCCGGTGGGGGCGCACCGCGTCTTCGCCCGCGAGCTGGTGCGGGTCTACCACGGCGAGGCGCCGATCGCCGCTGCCGAGCGCCGCTACGACGAGGTGGCCAAGGGCGCCATCCCCGACGACGTGCCGGAAGTGCGCGTGCCGGACGGTGAGTTCGAGGACGGTCGCGTCGGGCTGTTGCGCCTCGCGACGTTGGCGGGCCTCACGAGCTCGAACGGCGAAGCGCGGAGGCTGGTGCAGAACCGCGGTCTGCGCCTCGACGGCGAGGTGGTCGAGGACCCGCAACTCCGCCTCGACCTGCGCACGCCGCGGGTGCTGCAGAAGGGCAAAGACACCTTCGTCCGCGTGACCCGCGGCTAGCGCGACGGACGGCGGCGCGGCGGCGCGGTGGCCCTGGTCGCTTCCGCGGCGGTCCGGTCGCGGGTGGCTCGGGTGCTCGCGCGACGGCCGCCGATCAGATCGCCAGGATCGTCGCCAACTCCATCAGCTCACGGTCGACGTCCTTGGTGTTCCGCTCGACCACCTCGAACGGCACCCGGACCACGTCACGGCGGTCGATGCCGACCATCACGTTGCTCGCGCCGGCCTGAAGGGCGCGCACCGCGTGGAAGCCGAGGCGCGACGCCAGGACCCGGTCGCGGGTGCTGGGCGTGCCGCCTCGCTGGGTGTGGCCCAGGATGACGGTCCGCACCTCGTACCCGCAGCGCTCCTTCACCGCGCGCTGCAGGGCCATCGCGCCGCCCTCGTAGGCGCCCTCCGCCACCACCACCACGCTCGAGCTCTTGCCCCGGTCCTGGGCGGCGACGATCATGTCGGCCACGTCGTCGGCCGGGACCAGGTCTTCGGGTAGCAGGATGGCTTCGGCGCCGCCCGCCACGCCGACGTGCAGCGCGATGTGGCCGGAGGCGCGGCCCATCACCTCGACCAGGAAGAGGCGATCGTGGCTGGCGGCGGTGTCGCGGAGGCGGTCCACGGCCTCGAGGGCGATGTCGATGGCGGTGTTGAAACCGATCGAGACGTCGGTGCCGTAGATGTCGTTGTCGATGGTGCCGGGGACGCCGACCACCGGGATGCTCTGCTCCTCGGAGAGGCGCCGCGCGCCACGGAAGCTGCCGTCGCCCCCGATGACGATCAGGCCGTCGATGCCGCGCGCCCGCAACGCCTCCGCCGCCTGCGCTCGCCCTTCCGGTTCCAGGAAGGCATCGCAGCGCGCGGTGCGGAGGATGGTTCCGCCTCGCTGGATGATGTTGGCGACGCTTCGCGGACCGAGCTCGACGATGTCGTCGTCGATCATCCCCTGGTAGCCGCGGTAGATGCCGGACACGCGCAGGCGGTCGTGGATGGCGGTGCGCACCACGGCACGGATGGCCGCGTTCATGCCCGGGGCGTCGCCGCCGCTGGTGAGGACGCCGATGTGCTTCATGGCCGACTAGTATAGCCGCGGCGCGCCGGCGCCCGCGCCGGCCGTGCCACGCAAGCGCCGGAGGTTCGGTCGTCAGGGACGGCGTGGAAGTGTCCTTCCGAAGGACGGATGTCCGGGGTCGGTACCCGGGGGGTGTGTCATCATGCCTGCAGCATGAACATCGTCGCGATTCGGGAATCCGTCCGTGGTGAGCGGCGCGTTCCGCTCACCCCCCAAGCCGTGGAGAAGCTCGTGAGGTTGGGCGCCACGGTCACCTTGGAGCAGGGCTTCGGAGCCCAGCTCCACCTCGCCGACGAGGTCTACGCCAAGGCAGGCGCCTCGTTCGAAGCCGATCGGAAGGCGCTGTTGGGTGCGGCCGACTTGCTCCTGACGGTGCAGCCGCCCGACGCCGACGTCGTCCTGGCCTTGCGCAAGGGCGCGGCCACGGCCGGCTTCGTGGATCCGTTCCGCAACCTCGAGCTGGTGCGCACCATGGCCCAGCACGGCGTCGACGGCCTGTGCATGGAGCTCATCCCCCGGACCACCTACGCGCAGAAGATGGACGCCCTGTCGAGCCAAGCAAGCCTGGCCGGCTACGCGGCGGTGATCGTCGCGGCGGAGCGCATCGACAAGGCGTTCCCGATGATGAGCACGCCGGCGGGCACCATCCCGCCGGCGCGCGTCTTCGTGGTGGGCGCCGGCGTCGCCGGCCTGCAGGCGATCGCCACCGCCAAGCGTCTGGGCGCACGCGTCGAGGCGTACGACACCCGCCCGGTGGTCAAGGAGCAGGTGCAGTCGTTGGGGGCGCGCTTCGTCGAGATCGACGTGGGCGAGACGGGCCAGACGGCGCAGGGGTACGCCAAGGAGCTCACCTCGGAGCAGCTCGAGATGCAGCGCAAGCAGATGGCGAAGGTCTGCGCCGGCGCCGACGTGATCATCACCACCGCGCAGGTGTTCGGGCGCGGCGCGCCGCGCATCGTCAGCGCCGAGATGGTGGCGGGCATGCGGCCCGGTAGCGTCATCGTCGACCTGGCCGCCTCCACCGGGGGCAACGTCGAGGGCACCGTCGCCGACCAGGAGATCCTGACCGACAACGGCGTGCTCATCGTGGGCCTCGCCAACATGCCGGCCGAGGTGGCGCGCGACGCCAGCCAGGTGTACGCCAACAACCTCTACCTGCTGATCGAGCACGCTTGGGACAAGGAAGCGAAGCAGATCAAGCTCGACCCGGCCGACGACGTGGTGGGCGCGTGCCTGCTCACCTCGCAAGGGGTCGTGCGCGACGAGCGGATCCGGAACTTGCTGGAGGGCGCGCGATGACCATGTTGCTGCTGTTGTTCATCTTCGTCTTGGCCATCTTCCTCGGCCTCGAGCTGATCACCAAGGTGCCGTCCCAGTTGCACACGCCGCTCATGTCCGGGTCGAACGCCATCTCCGGCATCACCATCGTCGGAGCGTTGGCCGCCACCGCCATCGAGGGCACCTTGGGGACGGTGCTGGCCACCCTCGCGGTGGTGTTCGCCACCATCAACGTGATCGGCGGCTACCTCGTGACCGACCGCATGCTCCTCATGTTCCGCAGCGGCGAGAAGAAGGAGTAGGCGCACATGAACGTCGTCATCGACCTCGCCTACATCGCCGCCTCGATCCTCTTCATCTACGGCCTGAAGATGCTGGGCCGCGCCAGCAGCGCGCGCCGCGGCAACATGGTCTCGGCGCTCGGCATGCTCATCGCCGTCGTCGCCACGCTGCTGTTGGGCGGCCTGCACTACGTCTGGATCATCGTCGGCCTGCTGGTCGGCGCGGCCATCGGCGCCTTCGCCGCGCGTGCCGTCAAAATGACGCAGATGCCGGAGATGGTGGCGCTCCTCAACGGCTCGGGCGGCCTCGCCTCGATGCTGGTCGGCTGGGCGGAGTACGTCGGGCACCCCGGCGCCGACGCGGTCACGTCGATCGCCATCTTCTTCGCCATCGTCGTCGGGGCGGTGGCGTTCACCGGCTCGGTGGTGGCGTGGGCGAAGCTGTCCGAGAAGATGACCGGCAAGCCGATCCTGTTCGGCGGGCAGCAGATCGTCAACGCCCTCATCGTCGGCGGCGCCGTGGTGCTCGGCGCGCTCTTCGTGCTCAACCCGGCGGCGAGCTACCCGCTGCTGCTGATCATCATCGTGCTCGGGCTGGTGCTCGGCGTCCTGGCCGTCATCCCCATCGGCGGCGCCGACATGCCGATCGTGATCTCGCTGTTGAACAGCTACTCGGGCATCGCCGCCAGCGCGGCCGGCTTCGTGATCGGCAACAACGTGCTGATCGTGGCGGGGTCGTTGGTCGGCGCCTCGGGCCTGATCCTGACGCAGATCATGTGCAAGGCGATGAACCGCTCGTTGACCAACGTGCTGTTCAGCGGCTTCGGCGCGGTGACGCAAGCCTCGACGACGCAGGTCGAGGGCGAGGTCAAGCCGATCAGCGCCGAGGACGCCTACTTCATCCTGGAGGCGGCCGGCAGCGTGGTGTTCGTGCCGGGCTACGGCATGGCCGTGGCGCAGGCGCAGCACGTGGTCAAGGAGCTGGCCGACCTGCTGGAGAAGAACGGCGCCGAGGTGCGCTACGCCATCCACCCGGTGGCGGGGCGCATGCCGGGCCACATGAACGTGCTGCTGGCCGAAGCGAACGTGCCGTACGAGCAGTTGGTCGAACCGGACGACGTCAACCCGACCATGGAGATGGTCGACGTTGCGGTAGTGATCGGCGCCAACGACGTCGTGAACCCCGCCGCGCGCGAGGACAAGGGCAGCCCGCTCTACGGCATGCCGATCATCAACGTCGACCAGGCGCGCACCTGCTTCGTGCTGAAGCGCTCGATGAACCCCGGCTTCTCCGGGGTCGAGAACCCGCTCTTCTTCAAGCCCAACACGCGCATGCTCTTCGGCGACGCCAAGAAGTCGCTGGGAACGCTGGTGTCGGAGTTCAAAGGAGCGGCCGAGTAGCGTCCTCGGTCCGCATCGATACGTTGCCTGCGCCCGGGGCCCTCGGCCCCGGGCGCGCACGTTGGAGGGGTGTTCCCGGGCGGGGGCGGCGATCGCGTCGCAGCGCGCGTCGTCAAGAAACTTGACAGTAACAGACTCAAGTTCCTATCATCGACGGCATGGACGCAGAACGCTTCACCGAAGCCGCGCTGCAGCTCGTCACCAGCGCGCAACAGATCGCCAGCACGCGGCACCACCAACAGGTGGGCCCGCTGCACTTGGCGGCGTCGCTCCTCGCCGACCCGGACGGCCCGCCCGCGCGCGTCGTGGAGCGCGCAGGGGGCGAGGTGGCGCAGGCGCGCGCCGCCATCGACGCGGCCCTGAACCGCCTGCCGAAGGTGAGCGGCGACGCCGCGCAGTACATGAGCCCCGACCTCGGCAAGACGTTCGAGCGCGCCGAGGCGCTGGCCAAGGAGTGGCAGGACGCCTTCGTCGCCGCCGACACGCTGCTGGTCGCGTTGCGGCAGACGGCCGGTCAGGAGGTCTCGGCCCTGCCGCCTGCCGAGGCGCTCGCCGAGGCCGCCCAGGCTATCCGGGGCGGCCGCAGCGTCGACAGCCGCGCCGCCGAGAGCACCTTCGAAGCGCTCGAGAAGTACGGCATCGACCTCACCCAGCGCGCCCGCGACGGTAAGCTCGACCCGGTCATCGGCCGCGACGAGGAGATCCGCCGCGCCATCCAGATCCTGCTCCGGCGCACCAAGAACAACCCGGTGCTGATCGGCGAGCCCGGGGTCGGCAAGACCGCCATCGCCGAGGGGCTGGCGCAGCGCATCGTCAACAAGGACGTGCCCGAAGGGCTCCAGGGCAAACGGATCGTGCAGCTCGACATGGGTAGCCTGCTGGCGGGCGCCAAGTACCGCGGGGAGTTCGAGGAGCGCCTCAAGGCCGTCATCCAGGAGACCACGCGCTCGAACGGGGCCATCGTGCTCTTCATCGACGAGCTCCACACCATCGTCGGCGCCGGCAAGGCCGAGGGCGCGGTCGACGCTGGCAACATGCTCAAGCCGCCGCTGGCGCGCGGCGAGCTGCGCATGATCGGCGCCACCACCCTGACCGAGTACCGCACCATCGAGAAGGACGCCGCCCTCGAGCGGCGCTTCCAGCCGATCGTGGTGGACGAACCGACGCTGGAGGAGACCGTCTCGATCCTGCGCGGACTGAAGGAGAAGTACGAGGTCCACCACGGCGTCGGCATCACCGACCCCGCCATCATCGCCGCCGCCACCATGGCGCACCGGTACGTGGCCGACCGGCGGCTCCCCGACTCCGCCATCGACCTCATCGACGAGGCCGCCAGCCGCATCCGGGTGCAGCTGGACAGCCTACCAGAAGAGATCGACACGCTTCGGCGCCGCAAGCTGCAGCTCGAGATCGAACACGAGGCCCTCCGGCGCGAGGACGATCCCGAGTCGGCCGCGCGCCTGCTGCGCATCGAAGAGGAGCTCAGGGCCGTCGCCGACCAGATCGGTCAGGCGCAAGCCGACTGGGAAGCCGAACGCGCCGTCCTCGAGGAGTGGCGCTCCGACCAGGAGCAGCTGGACAAGGTGCGCACCCAGATCGAGGCCGCCGAGCGCGACTACGACCTCGCCCGCGCCGCCGAGCTTCGCTACGGCGAGCTGCCCAAGCTCGAGGCCGAGGTGAAGCGCTTGGCGCAGCGGTTGGAGGACGCGCGCTACGTGCGGCTCGAGGTGGGCGAAGAAGAGGTGGCTGCGGTGGTGGCGCGCGCCACCAAGATCCCCGTCGCCCGCTTGCTCGAGGGGGAGCGCGAGAAGCTCCTGCACCTCGAGGACGAGTTGCACCGGCGCGTGGTGGGGCAGGACGAGGCGATCACCGCGGTCGCGGACGCCATCCGCCGCTCGCGCGCCGGTCTCTCCGACCCGAACCGCCCCATCGGCTCGTTCATCTTCTTGGGGCCCACCGGGGTGGGGAAGACCGAGACCGCCAAGGCGTTGGCGCAGCAGTTGTTCGACAGCGAGGAGAAGCTGATCCGCCTCGACATGTCCGAGTACATGGAGCGGCACAACGTCGCGAAGCTCATCGGGGCCCCTCCCGGCTACGTCGGGTACGAGGAGGGCGGCCAGCTCACCGAGGCCGTCCGGCGCCAACCCTACAGCGTGCTGCTGTTCGACGAGATCGAGAAGGCCCACCCCGACGTGTTCAACACCCTGCTGCAACTGCTCGACGACGGTCGCCTGACCGACGCGCACGGCCGCACCGTCGACTTCCGCAACACGGTGGTCATCATGACCAGCAACATCGGCAGCCCGCAGATCCTCGAGGCGAGCCGCGCCGGCGCCGACTACGAGCAGCTCAAGGCCACCGTGTTCGGGCAGTTGCAGCACCACTTCCGGCCGGAGTTCCTCAACCGCATCGACGACGTCATCGTCTTCCACGCCCTCGAGCGCGAGCAGGTGGCGAGCATCGCGCGCATCCAGGTCGCCGGCCTGCAGCGCCGCCTCGACGAGCGGCGCATCCGCCTGGAGATGACCGACGCTGCCCTCGACCAGCTCGCGCGGGTCGGCTTCGACCCGATGTTCGGGGCGCGGCCCCTCAAACGCGCCTTGCGCGAGTACCTGGAGACGCCGCTGGCGCGCAAGATCATCGCCGGCGAGGTCCAGGACGGCGACGTCGTCCGGGTCGAGCCGGGCGGCGCGGACGGCGGCGTCTTCCGCTTCGTGGCCGCGGCGCCGGAGGTCGTGGCGAACTGACGGCGGCTCAGTTGGTGGTGAAGGTCCGGATGGCGCCGGTGGTGATCCCGCCGTCGCCGCCCGGACCTTCGCCGTACCCCGAGGTGGCGGCGTACAGCGCCATGTAGCCGGCGCCGTACCCTGCGCCCGTCACCATGTCGTCGGCGTCCGCGATGCCCGGCGTGTGCAGCGTCTGCCAGTTGTACTCGGTGGCAGCGGGGAGCGTGAGCCCGTACGCCGAGAGGTCGGGGATGGTGGCGCGGTCGGCCGTCGTGGTGACGTAGAAGCTCGGTCCGACGGCGGGCCACTCCGGCGCGAACGCGAACAGCTGCGCCCCCTCGGCCGGCAGCGCCACGCGGAAGACGGTGGCGTGCGTGATGCCGGTCGCCGCATCGGCAGGCCCCACCACCGAGGGCGCCGGGGGCAGCGTCAAGGACACCGACGCCCCGGCAGCGAGGCCCGAGCGCCAGGCGATCGAGGTGGTGACGTCGGCCGCACTCGCGGTGGCGTAGACGGTGTACGTCGTCCCGGCGAACACCGGGGCCACCAGCGACGGCGTGGTCGACGCCGACGGCCCGAACGGCACGACCTGCGAGTGCAAGGCGTTGAGGTGGAACGCCACGCCCGTGCCGTTCAGCGTGAGCCCGCCGGGAGCGACGACGGTGGTGTCGAACGTGGTGGACGTAGGGGGCGCGCCGAAGGCGATGTCGACGACCTCGACCACCAGCTCGTCGATGGTGGTGTCGACGGCCGCGTGGCCGACGACGTTGGTCACCATGTCGTCGCCGTCCATCTCGTACAGCAGCGCCCGAACCCGGACGTCGACGCTGCTGCCGTCGCGCCAGACGGCGTCGACGTCGTAGCTCGACATCCCCGCCGCGACCGTGGTGCAGCCGAATACCGGCTGGTCGAGCCCCTGGACGCAGACGCTGGCGACGTGCGACGCCGGCACTGGCGCGGCCAGCGTCCCCTGCACCGTCGTGGTCGGTAGGCCGGTGAAGTCGAACGCGGCCGCCCACGGGAACAAGCGCGGCGTGGGCGTACGTAGGCCCTCGAACGATTGCGCCCATTGACCCCCGACATCGAGGACCGTGAGCGTGTACGGGACCGGCACGTCGTTCAGGACGAAGGCGCCGTCGGCACCGGTGGTCGCGGTCGCGGCTCCGGGCGCCCCGACGAACACCTCGACCCCCACGAGCGGCTGGTCGAACAGCCCCACCACCGTGCCCGTGACAGTCAGCGCCTCGATCGTCAGGGTCAGGCCGGTGTTCGCGGCGAGGCCCGGGCCAAGCGCGGCGACGCTCACGCTGACCGACGTGGGCACGGCCGCCGGCGACGAGTGGAGGGTGAGCGTGCTCACGGTCGTCGCTCCGCTCAGCACGGCAGGTGCGAACGATGCACTGACTCCGGCGGGCAGGCCGGACGCGCTCAGCGTCACGTCGCCGGCAGCGCCGCCGAGCCGCTGGACCGTCACCGTGAGCGAGACCTCGTCGTCGCCCATCAGCAACGTCTGCGACGTGCTGCCCAAGGTGATGGAGATCGACGCGGCGGGTCCGCCGCAGGCGCCGAGGGACCAGGCAAGGCCAAGCGCGAGGACGGCTAGCGCGTTGCGGCGGCGTCGCCCAACGACGCGCCCCCTGTCGTGTCGGGTCGTCTGCATCCGTGCTCCCTTCGTTCCGCTGTCGCGTGTCAGCCTAGAAGGTCGCGCGCGCGGTCCGTGCGAAGCGTCGCACACCGCCCGCGTCCGGATGCCGGGATCAGGCGGCCGCCGCGCCCCGACCCGCTACCTCGGCGGCGGCTGCCGCGATCGCCTCCTCGGTGGTGCGGTACTCGCGCACGCCCTGCTCGCGCAGCTCGCCGTACACCCCCGTGCGTTCGAGCAGGCTCTGGGGTTGCGGTTGCAGCCCCGAGATCATCAGCGTCACGCCACGCCGCCGCAACCGGTCGTGGAGCGCACGCAGCGCCGTCACGCCGGTGGCGTCCATCACCGGCACCCGCCGCAGCCGCAGGATCAGCACCCGGATGTCCGGGTCCACCTTCAGCAACTGGTCGATGAACCGCTCGGCGGCACCGAAGAAGATCGGCCCGTCGACGCGGTACGCCACCACGTGCTTGCGCAGGAGCGCGCGCTCGGCGGCGCGCTCCGACTCCGACTCGTGCGCGCCGTCGCCCCCGGCGAGGGCGATCGGGTCGATGGTGAACATCGAGCTCATGCGCACGATGAACAGCACGGCGGCGGCCACCAGGCCGACCTCGATCGCCAGGATCAGGTCGAACAGGATGGTGATGACCATCGTCGCCAGCAGGACGAAGGCGTCGGATTTGGTACTGCGCAGGATGAGCGAAGCTGCTTCTCGCTCCACCATCCGCACCGCCACCACCATCAGGATCCCGCCCAGCACCGCCAGCGGGACGCGCGAGGCGAGCGGCGCCAGGAACAGGATGATCACCAGCAGCGCCACGCCGTGGACGATGGAAGAGAGACGCGTGCGTGCGCCGGAACGCACGTTCACCGCGGTGCGCGCCAGCGCCGCGGTGGCGGGCAGGCCCCCGAACAGGGCCGCCGCCACGTTCCCCAGCCCCTGCCCGACCAGTTCGCGGTCGGGGTCGTGCTTCTCGCCGATGGTCATGCCGTCGGCGACGACCGCGCAGAGCAGGCTCTCCAGCGCGGCCAGGACGGCGATGGCGAAGGCGGCCCGGGCCAGGTCGACCCACGCACCGCCGAGCGCCAGCACCGGCAGGTGCGGCATCGGCAGGCTGCGGGGGATCTCGCCGATGCGCGCCACCTCCGCGAACGGAGGCAGCAGCGACAGCAAGGTGGCGAACAGCAGGGCCGCCATGCTGGCGGGCACGACGGCGAGGGCCCGCACGCGTCCCCAAGCCACCATCGCGGCCACCGTGGCGAGCCCCAGCAGCACCGTGGTGAGGCCGGGCGCGGCCGCCCAGGTGCGCAGCGTCTCGAGCGAGATCGCCACGATGCTCTCGCCGTGCGGCGCCGGCACTCCGAGCACGTTCGGCAGTTGCTGGAGGAAGATGATGACGGCGATGCCGTTGGTGAAGCCGGTGACCACCGGCCACGGGATGAACCGAACGTAGCGCCCCACCCGAGCGACGCCCAGCACGACCAAGATCAGGCCGGCCGCGACGCCGAGCACGGGCAGCGCCCCCACGCCGTAGTCCGCCACGATCGGCAGCAGCACCGCGGTCATCGCACCGGTGGGACCCGAGATCTGGAAGTTCGACCCGCCGAAGACCGCGGCCACGATGCCAGCCACCACGGCGGTGACGATGCCCGCGCTGGCGCCGGCGCCGGAGGTCACGCCGAAGCCGAGCGCCAGCGGCAGCGCCACGAACGCCACGGTGATGCCGGCCAGCAGGTCGACGCGCCAATGACGCGGAGCGTAGTCGCTCGGACGGGGAAGGAACTTGCGGGCTGCTGCGCGCAGCCCACCGGATCGTGACGACGGTTCGAGCACCTTGGGCGCCCCTCTCGGCGGTCGCGTCGGCCGCCCGCAGGGTCGGTCGCGCCGGCTACGATCATGCTCCCGACGGACGGCCAAGGCAAGAGGGCGGACGCTGGTAGGCTGGTCGGCATGTGCGACGTGTTGCTCGTCGTGCCGCATCCCGACGACGAAGCGTTCGGCTGCGGCGCCCTGTTGGCGCGAACCGCCGCGTCGGGCCGTGGGGTCGCGACGCTCACCCTGACCCGCGGCCGTGCCGGCCGTACCCTCGAACTCTGCACCCGAGCCGAGCTGCCTGCGGTTCGCGAGCAGGAGCTCAGGACCTCGTTGGCGACGCTCGGCGTGAGCGACGCCACCATCCTCGACTACCCCGACTTCGTGCCCGACGCGGACCGCGGGATGGACCCCGACCCGGGCCTGGCGGGAGTGGAGCGCGGTCGGCTGGTGGCCGACGTCGCGGCGCACATCGAGCGCACCGCGCCGCGCGTGGTGCTCACCTTCCCGCCCAACGGCTCCAATGGCCACCCCGACCACATCACGACCCACGAGGTGGTCGTCGAGGCGCTGGCCGGCACGCGCCACCGGGTGGAACGGCTGTACTACTTCGCCTCCGATCGGCCGTTCGACGGGCCGCAACTCGACGGCTTCCTAGCAGGCGAGGAGATGCGCGCCCGCCACCTCGCGCCGACGCACGTGGTCGCCGCCGAGCGCTTCCTCGAGACCAAACTGCGCGCCATCGCGAGTCACCGCACGCAGGCGCTGTCGGTGGTGACGTTCATGGAGCGCTCCCCGCACCGTCTGGTGATGGAGACGTTCCACCGCGCCGTGCCGCCGGTGGAGCCGGGTGTCGGCACGATCTCCGTCGACGCCCTCTGAGGACGCCGCGTCGCGGGCGCCGGTCCCTGAGGTGTGGTACATTCCGTGTCCCACACGAAATGCCGTGGTAGCGTGAGCCATGATGTTCCGTCGGTCGCGCAACGTCGACCTCGAGACGGCGCACGAAGCGCTGGCCCGCGGTCAGTACGACGTCGCCTTCGCGATGCTCGAGAACGCCGTGCGTCGCGGTGGGGCGCGCGGTCAGCACGGCCCCTACTGGCTGCACCTCGCGGCGCTGTACGCGCTGTACGGTGACGACGGGATCGACAACGGCCAACCCGCCTTGCGCAACGCCGTTACGGCCGACCCCAACCTCGTCTCGCACCCGCTGTACCGCGCGCTGTACTGGGAGTTCGCCGCGCTTCGCGGCGCCTCGGTCGGTGACGTCAAGCGCGGCCTGCGCGAGGTCCCCGCCGACGGCGACCCGACCGCCTCGTACCACGCGGCCTCGGCGCTGTTCGCGGTGGGGGCGTCGCGGAGCTCGGGCAAGACGCTGTCCGCCATCGACGAGGACGCCCTACCGGCCTACCTGCGCTGGCGCCGCTGGTCGTTGATGGGCCAGTGTCACGAGGCGATGGGGGAGTGGGAAGAGGCCGCTCTGGCGTTCGCCCGCGCGGTCGAAGGCGCTCCGCCGCCGGAGAGCGGCGCCGAGCGCTTGAGCTTGGCCGGGGCCTTGATCGAGCTTCAGCGCACCGAAGAGGCGCTCGAGGCGCTGTCGGCGGTCGACGACGAGCAACTCGGCGACGACGAGCGGGCGGTGCACCGGTACCTGCTGGGCCGGGCGCACCTCGAACTCGACAACCCCAACTTGGCGCTCGAGTTGTTGCGCGAAGCCGCCGCGCTCGACGAGGGGGCCGGCGAGCCGTCCTACAGCGTGGCGTTCGCGACGGGTCAAGCGTTGGCGGCGTTGGGGCGGCACGACGAGGCTGCCGACGCGTTCCAGCAGGCGTTGGCCGTTGCGCCAGCCGAGCATCGCGCCTTCACCCAGCACGAGACGGCCTTCGCGCTCACCGAGTGCGACCGGTTGGCCGAGGCCGAAGGGTTCCTGGCCGAGGTCGTCAGCGACCCGTCGTACTCCCACCGCGCCGAGGCGCTGGCCGACCTGGCCGACGTGCGCTTCCGCCGAGGCGAGTTCGAGACGGCGCTGACGTTGGCGGAGCAGGCGCTCGAGCTCGGGGCCACCGCCCCGGCGTGCATCACGCTGGGGAACATCGCCTACGAGTACTACCGACTCGACGAGGCGGCGAGTTGGTTCGAGCAGGCCATCAGCGCGAGCGCCGCCGGTGACCCGTTCTGGGTCAGCGCGCACCAGATGCTGGCCGACCTCTACGCCCAGATGGGGGAGGAGCACTCCTCCCAGGTCCTGCTGCACGCTCGCGCCGCGCTCGAGCACACCGACCCCGCCAGCGAGTGGTACTTGCCCCTGACGCAGTTCGTCGAGGAGGCCAAGGCCCGGCTCGGCGGCTTCGATCGCTTGTTGAACTAGGAAGGACGGCCCGCGAAGGTGGAAGGGCTCCTCATCGCCGAGGTGCTGCGCGACCTCGCGCCGCTCCTGCCCGCCGAGCGCCTGGCGTGGCGCTTCCCGGACGACCGCACCGCGGTACTGCCGGTGGCGGGCGACGTCTCGCTGTGGATCGTCAGTCGCCCGCCGCGGCCGCGCATCGGGCTGCAGCCCGGCGCGCCAGCTGCCACGCCGACCCGCACGCCGTTCCAAGCGCAGCTCTCCGCGCACGCGGTGGGTCCGCTGGTGGCCGTGCGCCAGACGGCGCTCGATCGGGTGGTGTGGCTGCGCTTCGGAGCCGGGGAGGGGTTCGTGCCGCGCCCCCCCATCGATCTGGTGGTCGAACTCACCGGCCGCAACGCCAACCTGATCCTGGTCGACGACCGCGGGACCGTCGTCGGCGTGGAACGGCAGGTGCTGGCCGACCGCAACCGCTACCGCCAGCTGAGGCCAGGCGTCGCCTACCGACCGCCTCCGCCCTACCGCAAGCTCGACCCACGCGCCGTCGACGACGCGACCCTGATGCAGGCGCTGCGCGGGAGGTCGTTGGCGGAGGTGCCTAGGTTGATCGACGGCGTCGGCCCGGAGGCGGTGGCGGCGCTCGCCGCCGCCCTGGCGCAAGATCCCGCCGAAGTGGGGGACGTCGAACGCCTGGTACGCGAACTGCGGGCGCTGGTCCGGGCCCCCGCGGCGTACGTGGCGGCGACGAGCGGACCGATCGACGTCGCCGAGGTCCGCGCCGAGGAGCGCCGGCAGCGTTGGCGCGCCGTGGCGCGGGGCGAGGCGGAGCGCGCCGTCGAGGTAGCCGACAAGCGTGTCGCGGACGCCGAGCATGCCATCGAGGCCGCCGACGACGCGCGCCGCCTGCGCGGCGAAGCCGACCTGCTGCTGGCCCATGCGGGGCGCGTGCCGGCCGGCGCGAGCGAGGTGACGCTTCCGGCCTTCGAGGGAGGCGAGGCCAGCTTGACGCTCGACCCCCGGCTCGACGCCGCCGCCAACGCGCGCGTCCGCTACGACCGCGCGAAGCGGCGCGAGGCGCGGGCCGCGCGCGCGCGCCGGCAAGCCGCCGACCTGCAACGCGCCCTGGACGAAGCGCGCGCGCGCCTCGCGACCGTGGAGACCCTGAGCGACGACGAGCTCCGCCACGCCGCCGAGCGCATCGAGCGGGAGCGCGGCCGAGTGGCCGAAGCGCCCACGCTGCCGGGCGTACGGTTCCGGGACCAGCGAGGCTTCGAGGTGGTCGTCGGCCGCAACGCGCGCGACAACGAGGCCGTGACGTTCCGCGTGGCACGTTCGCGCGACGTGTGGCTGCATGCGCAGGGGTACCGCGGAGCGCACGTGGTGATCCGCAGCGAGGGCCGCGAGGTACCGTTCGACACCGTCCTGTTCGCGGCGCGGCTGGCGGCCGGGTTCTCCGAGGCGAAAGCCGAGCAACGCGTGGCGGTCGACTACACCCCGCGCAAGCACGTGTGGAGGGTGAAGGGGGGCGCACCGGGCGCGGTGCACTTCAGCCAGCACCGCACCGTGGTGGTGCGCCCGGCGCGCGACGACGCCGGTGCCTCCGCCGCCGAAGCCGACGACGGCTCGTGACGCCGGGGCCGCGGCGCGGGCCCCGAGAACCGCGGAGTGGCCCGCGTGCCGCCGGCCGCGTCGAGGGCTAGACTGTTCCGGATGGAATCATCGCTCCCTGGCCGACCCCGCGCCAATGCCGGCCTCACGGCCGCCGCCAGCGTGCCGCTGCTGCTGCTCTTGGTACACGCCACCAACGACGCCTTCACCGGCATGTTGGCAGCGCTGCTCCCCACTCTGCGCGAGCGCCTGGCGGTCGGCGAGTCGACGTTGGCGCTGTTCGTCGCGACGCTGTCGTTCAGCTCGTCGGTGCTGCAGCCGTTGCTGGGGGGCGTGGCCGATCGCGTCGGCCGGCGCACCATGGCGGTGCTCGGGATCGTCACCAGCTCGGTGGTGTTGAGCTTGATGGGGATCGTCCCCTCGGCCGTGGCGCTGTTCGCGCTGCTGCTGGTGGGCGGCCTGGGATCGGCCGCCTTCCACCCGGCTGGCACCGCCCTGATGCGGCAGGTCGGTGGGGGTATGAAGGAGCTCGCGGTGGCCGCCTTCAGCTCGGCCGGCACCATCGGCCTGGCCTTCGGTCCGGTGGTGATCCTGACGTTGGTGCGCCGCGTGGGGTTGCAGGCCTCGCCGGTGCTGATGATCCCCGGCGTGGTGCTCGGCGTGGCGCTGGCGTTGGCGCTGCCACGCACCAGGGCAGAGGGCACGCCGCGCCGCATCGCGTTCCTCGACCCACGGCTGGTCTGGAGCCCGATCGGTCTGCTCAGCCTCGCCGGCATCCTGCGCAGCCTGTCGTTCGTGACGTTCAACAACGCCGTGCCGCTGTGGCTGGTCGAGGCGCACGGCGTGGCGCCGGACGCCGCCGTCATCGCTGCCACGTTGGCGGCGTTCTCCGTCGGGGCCGGCGTGGGCGGCCTCGGTGCCGGCGCCCTGGCCACGCGCTTCTCGCGCCGAACGCTGATGGTGGGTGCGATGGCGTTGGCGGCGCCCGCCATGCTGGCCATCTTCGTGGTGACGCCGGGGACGTGGGCGTACTACCTGGTGGTGGTGTTGGGAGGGGTGCTAGCGAACGCCGCGGTGCCGCTCCTGATCGTGAGCGCGCAGGACCTGGCGCCCGGCAGCATGGGTGCGGCGTCCGGCATGTTGATGGGGTTCACCTGGGGATCGGCCGGCGTGCTCTACCTCGGTATCGGCGTGCTCCAGGAGACGATCGGCTTGGCGTCGAGCATGGCGTTGGCCTTCGCCATGCTGCTTCCCGCCGCGCTCATCGCGGGTGCGGTGCTGGCGCGCGAACGCGCGGTCGTGGTGGCGTAGCACCAGGTCGGGCGCAACGACTCAGGCGCGACCGGCGGAGCCGAACACCCGCATTCGTTCGGCGACCACTTGGCGCATCTCGTCCCTTGCCGGCCCGAGGATCTTGCGCGGGTCGAACTCTTTGGGTTGCGCCTGCAGCACCTCGCGTATCCGGGTGGTGAACGCCAGCCTCAGGTCGGTATCGGTGTTGATCTTGGCGATGCCCTCGCGCACCGCCTGGCGCACGTCGTCCTCGTGGATGCCGGCGGCGTCCCCCAAGTCCCCCCCGGCAGCGCGCAGGCGCGCCACCAGCGACGCTGGCACACCGGACGCACCGTGCATCACCAGCGGATGCGGGATGCGTGCGGCGATCGCGCGGATGCGGTCGTGGTCGATGAACGGACGCCCCTTGCCCTTGTAGGCGCCGTGCGAGGTGCCGATGGCCACCGCGAGGTAGTCCGCGCCGCTCTCCTGCATGAAGCGATCTGCCTCGTCCGGCTTGGTGAGGGTGGCCTCCTCGGCGCTCACCACGACGTGCTCCTCGATCCCTCCGAGACGGCCGATCTCGGCCTCGACCGTCACCCCGACCGCGTGGGCGGCTTCGACCACCCGGCGCGTCTCGCGCACGTTGACGGTCTCGTCCTCGTGCGACATGTCGATCATCACCGAGGTGAACCCCAGGCGCAGCGCCCGCAAGCAGGAGGCGTAGCTCGAGCCGTGGTCGAGGTGGATGGCGACCGGGACCGTGGCACCGTGCGCCAAGTAGCGCACCACCTCGACCAGGGCAGGACCGCCGAACTTCAGCGCCCCCTCCGACAGCGCGACGATGACGGGGCTGCGGGTCTCCTCGGCCGCCTCCACGATCGCCTGGGTGATCTCGAGGTCGTTGGTGTTGAACGCGCCGACGCCGTAGCCGCCGTCGCGCGCAGCGCGCAGGATGTCGAGTCCGGTGACGAGTGCCATGGGGCAGAGTATACGTGCCGCACGCTCAGCGACCGCT
>CAZACZ010000004.1:55148-62917 GCA_964483695.1 uncultured bacterium
AGGTGCACCTCGGCGGTGGCCAACGCGACGTCGCCCACCGCGAGCCCGGCGCCGCGGTACGCGCCGCCGATGCCGCAGAGCAGGACCGCGCGCGGACGCGTCCGCTCGATCGCCAAGGCGGTGGCCGCCGCGGCGTTCGCCTTCCCGACGCCGGTGGTGACGACGTCCACCAGCTGGCCGTCGATCGCGCCATGGCGCAGCCGCGGCCAGCCGGCCGCACCACCCGGGTGCGGCGCGTGTGCGGACGGGCGCGCTTCGAGCAGGTCGAGCAGCGGCCCGAGTTCCAAGTCGGTGGCGGCGGCGAGGAGCACGAGCGCGACGAAGGAACTAGGCGGCCCGTGCCGGCATGTCGAGCAGCGCCCGCACGTACGCAGCGGCGTCGTACGGCTGGAGGTCGTCCTGCTGCTCGCCGACGCCGATGAACTTGATCGGGAGCCCGAGCTCGCGCGTGATCGGCAGCAGGATGCCGCCCTTGGCGGTGCCATCGAGCTTGGTGACGATCACCCCGGTCAGGCCCACGGCGTCGTGGAAGCGCCGCGCCTGCTCGAGACCGTTCTGGCCGGTGACCGCGTCGAGCACCAACCAGACGTCCTTCGGCTCGTGCTCGTCTGCCTTGGCGATGACGCGCTTGACCTTCTTCAGCTCCTCCATCAGGTTGTGCTTGGTGTGCAGGCGGCCGGCGGTGTCGACCAGCAGCAGGTCCATGTTCCGCGCCTTGCGTTGCTGCGCCGCCTCGAACGCGACCGCGCCGGGATCGCCCCCATCGGGGCCCGTGACGGTGGGGATGCCGAGGCGCTCGCCCCACACCGCCAACTGCGCGCTCCCCGCCGCGCGGAAGGTATCCCCGGCGGCGAACAGCACGCGCCGGCCGTGACGCTGGTAGTAGGCGCCGACCTTGGCGATGGTGGTGGTCTTGCCGACGCCGTTCACGCCGACGACCATCACCACCTTCCCGGCCGGCTCGATCACGTTGCGGGTGACGTCGAGCTGGAAGCCGACGCGACGCAGCTTCTGGCGCATCCGATCGGGCTCCAGCTGATCCAGCAGCGCCTTCTCGAGCGCGTCCTGGAACGAGGTCCCGCGCTCGCGCTCCTCCTTCGCCCCCGCTACTACCTCGGCCGCCAGCTTGGCGCCGACGTCGGCGCCGATGAGGGCGAACTCGAGATCGTCCCAGTCCATCTCCCAGTGCGTGGCGCCGCCGGAGATGGCGGCGCGCGTGCGGCCAAGGCCCTGGCGCAGACGATCGAACCAACTCACCGCGACGGTTCCCCTTCCGAGCCGACGTTGGCGGGTGCTCCGACGCTCTTCACGTGCGGCCGCGCCGCCTCGGCGGCGGCGGCCTTGCGCGCCTTCTCCTCCTCCAAGAGCCGCTGCGGGTCATCGTCCGGCAGGCCGGCGTCGATGAACGTCAAGGCCTGCCCGATGCGGTCGAGCGCCTTGCGCTTGCCCAGGATCACGATGAGGTCGGTGACGCCCGGGGCGTTGGTGGTGCCGGTGAGCGCCGCGCGCAGCGGCATCAGCACCTTGCCCATGGGCACGGCCTGGGCTTGGACGTAGTCACGCAGCATGTCCTCGACGCCGTCGAAGTCGAAGAACTCGACCATCGACAGCTCGCGCTCGACGTCCTGCAGGTACCCCTGGCCGGCGGCCAGCTGCTTGCGGGCCGATTCGTCGTAGCGCACCTTGTCCTGGAAGAAGTAGCCGGACTGCTGCGCGAGCTCGACCAGCGTCTCGGCGCGCGGTCGCAGCACGTCGACGACGTCGAGCAGGTAGTCGTCGTCGTCCCAGTGGTACCCCTCCATGCGCAGGAGCGGAGCGGCGCGGCGCGCCACCTCCTCGAGCGGCAGCAGGTCGCGGAGGTACTTGGCGTTGACGTAGCGCAGCTTCTTGAGGTCGAAGATCGGTCCGCCCAGCGACACGCGGTCGATGTCGAAGCTCGCGATCATCTCGTCCACGCTGAAGAACTCGCGACCGTCCGGCATCGACCATCCCATGGTGGCGAGGAAGTTGAGCAGCGCCTCTGGCAGGATGCCCTGCTTGCGGTACGAGTCGACCGAGGTGTCGAGCTTGCGCTTGCTCACCTTGCTGCGGTCCGGGTTCCGCAGGAGCGGCATGTGCACGAACTCGGGGAGGCCCCAGCCGAACGCCTGGTAGAGCAGCACGTGGATCGGCGTGCTGGAGATCCACTCCTCGGCGCGGATGACGTGGGTGACGCCCATGAGATGGTCGTCCACGACGTTGGCCAGGTGGTAGGTGGGGTACCCATCGCTCTTCAGCAGCACCGGGTCGCGGACTTCCTGGTTGGGGATGGTGACGTCGCCGCGCAGCCGGTCGCGGAAGGTGGTGGCGCCGTCGTCGGGCGTCACGAGGCGCACCACGTGCGCCTCGCCGGCGGCGGCGCGGCGCTCCTGCTCGTCTCGAGCGACGTCGCGGCCGCGTCCGTCGTAGCCGAGCGGCTTGCCGAGGCGCTTCTGCTCGAGGCGCATGGCGTCGAGCTCCTCGGACGTCTCGAAGGCGCGGTACGCCTTGCCGCTGGCGAGCAACGTCGCGACATGGGAGCGGTAGATCTCGGTCCGCTCGCTCTGACGGTACGGGCCGTTCGGTCCGCCGCGCACGGGGCCCTCGTCCGGTGTGATGCCGAGCCACGCGAACATCTCGAGGATGCGCCCTTCGGCGCCCTCCTGGTACCGCTGGCGATCCGTGTCTTCCAACCGGAAGATGAAGCGCCCGCCGTGCTGCTTCGCGAAGACATGGTTGAACAAGCCGATGTACGCCGTGCCCACGTGCGGGTCGCCGGTCGGCGATGGTGCGATGCGAGTGACGACTTCCATGCAGGCGCCTCCTACGGGGGCATCATAGCCTAGCGTCCGGCGCCGCCCGTGTCGCGCTTCGGAGCGTCCCAGGCGCGGTTCCGGCCGTCGTGCGGGGCGCTCGGCGCGGCCGATGGACGCCTGTGTCGGTGGCCGAAGCTCAGCGCACCACGAGCACGTGCACCAGCGTGACGAGGCTCAGCAGCCAGAGGTACGGCGAGAAGGCGCGGAAGCGGCCGCGTCGCAACAGCGCGAACAGCACCACCAGCGCTCCGTACCCCACCGCGAACGATGCCGCCGTCATGACCAGCAACGCGCTCCACCCGACGTCCGCCGCCTGCACCTCGCGCAGGCCTAGCAGGGCGACACCGAGCGACGCCACCAGGTAGAGCAGGAACGACAGGCGGGGTGCCAGGTCCTTGTCGACGCCGCGACCCAAGAGCGTGGCGATGGTGGCGCCGGAGCGCGAGATGCCGGGGATCACCGCCAGCCCCTGAGCGACGCCGGCGATCAAGGCGTCGCGGAAGGTGACGTCAGCTGCGGTGTGCTTCGGCCCGGAGCGCGGCGCGAACCACAGCACGAAGCCGGTGATCGCCAACGCCACCGCGACCGGAACGGGGGCGTTCAGGTGCTCGAAGACGCGCTTCAGGACGAGCCCGAGGATCGCCGTAGGGACCGAACCGACGATGACCAGGAGGGCGAGGCGCCAGCCGGGGAGGGTGCGTGCCTGGGCCGACACCAAGCCGCGCGCGAACCCGCCAACGGCGGCGGAGACGTCGCGCCAGAGGTACACCAGGACGGCCAGCAGCGTGCCGGTGTTGGTGGCGATGTCGACGTAGAGCCCGAGCGAGTCGCCCCAGCCGAGGAAGTAGTGGGCCAGCACGAGGTGCCCGGAGCTGGAGACGGGCAAGAACTCGGTCAGGCCTTGCACCACGCCTAGGACGGCGGCTTGGATGGTGCTCAACGGATCCTCCCTGGTTTCGGCCGTGCTCGTCGGGCGCGGCCGGCCTCCTGATGCGGCGGGGGCGTCGCCAACGAAGCGGCGAGGCCATCCCATGGGGGAGGGCCTCGCCGGGTGCGTCTCCTAGAACGCCGGCCACGACGGCCGGACGTGCCGGGTCAGACGATGCTCAACGCTTGCTGAATTGCGGAGCGCGGCGGGCCTTCTTGAGGCCGTACTTCTTGCGTTCCACGATGCGCGCGTCGCGCGAGAGATGGCCGCTCTGCTTCAGCACGGGGCGGAAGTTCGGGTCGACCTTGAGCAGCGCACGAGCGACGCCGAGCTTGATGGCGTCGGCCTGGCCGCTCGGACCGCCGCCCTTGACGGTGATGACGGCGTCGTAGCGGCCCGCGGTGTTGGTGGCCTTGAGCGGCTCGAGCGCTTCGACGCCCACCAGGATGCCGCGGAAGTACTCCTGGAACTCCCGGCCGTTGACCGAGATGCGACCGCTGCCGAGACGCAGGAACACCCGCGCCACCGCTTCCTTGCGACGTCCGGTGCCGTAGTACTGGTCCATCAAGCCAACTCCATCTTCTTCGGTTGCTGTGCGTCGTGCGGGTGCGTGTCGCCGGCGTACACCTTGAGGCGGCGGATGAGCCTGCGGCCCATGCGCGTCTTCGGCAGCATGCCCCAGACGGCGTGCTCGAGCACGCGTTCGGGGTGCTTCGCCAACACCTCGCGGGCGGTGGTCTCCTTGAGGCCGCCCTGGTAGCCGGAGTAGCGGGTGTAGACCTTCTGGTCGAGCTTGCGCCCGGTGAAGGCGACCTTGTCGGCGTTGATCACGATGACGAAATCACCGCCG
Organism: uncultured bacterium; assembly: GCA_964483695.1. Lineage (GTDB taxonomy): Bacteria > Deinococcota > Deinococci > Deinococcales > Trueperaceae > CAZACZ01. Next base: position 59,761 of record CAZACZ010000004.1, read on the forward strand.
GGCTGGTTGGGGGTGTAGCTGGGCTTGTGCTTGCCCTTCAACACCGAGGCGATCTGCGTCGCGAGGCGACCCACACGCTGACCGGCGGCGTCGATGAGCACCCAGTCGTTGGTGGGTACGTCCGGAAAGTACGTCTTCACGAGAACCACGTCCTTCGGCTTTGCCTGCTTGATCGGGGCGGCAAAAACGAAAAGCCAAAGGGGAGTCTAGCACGCTGTCCCGAACCTGTACAGGTCCCGCTACCTCCCAAGCGTGGCAGCCGAGCACGGTAGGCTGGGCGGACCGGGTTCGTCCCGAGGAGGCCCACGTGATCCGCTTCGCACGCTTCGTCGTCGTCCTCGTGGCGCTCGCGCTGGTCGCGGCGCTCGGGTCGCTCCTCTACCTGCGTTCGTCGCTCCCGCGCATCGAAGGGGTCGAGCGGGTGCAAGGGCCGCTCGCCGCCATCGACATCGTGCGCGACGCCGACGCGGTCGTGCACGTCTACGCCAGCAGCCACGCCGACGCGGTGTTCGGCCTCGGGTACGCCCACGCCCAGGACCGGCTGTGGCAGATGGAGTTCCAGCGTCGCCTCGGCGCAGGACGACTGTCCGAGGTGCTCGGGCCCGTCACCGTCCCCACCGACCGTTTCCTGCGCACCTTGGGGGTGCGGCACGCGGCCGAGGAGGCGTGGACGGCGCTCTCGGCGGACGCCAGGGCGCTGGTCGAGGCGTACGTCGCGGGCGTCAACGCCTACCTCGCGAACCGCACCGGCGCCCTGCCGCTCGAGTTCGTGCTGCTCGGCGTCGAGCCGGAGCCGTTCGAGCCGGTCGACGTCCTGGCGTGGGCCAAGATGATGGCCTGGGACCTCGGCGACAACTGGTCCACGGAGTTGACGCGTGCCGCGGTCATCGCCGAGCTCGACCCGCCCGACCCCGCGGCGCTGGTGGCGTCGCTATGGCCGGCGGCCGACGACGCCGCTACGGTGGTCGTCCCGGCGGGCGCCGCGGCGCTCTACCGCGATGCGGGCGTGTCGGACCTGATGGCCATGACCGGACCCGCGAAGCCCGAGGGGTACGGCTCCAACGCCTGGGTGGTGGCGGGGTCCGCGACCGCTTCGGGTGCACCGCTGTTGGCCAACGACCCGCACCTCGGCTTGCAGGCGCCGTCCCTCTGGTACTTCGCGCACCTCGTCGCCCCGGGCGTCGACGTGATCGGAGCCACCTTGCCCGGCACCCCGGCCGTCCTGCTCGGCCGCACCGACCGTCACGCCTGGGGCTTCACGAACACCGGCCCCGACGTGCAGGACCTGTTCCTCGAGCGGGTCGACGCCGACGACCCGGGCAGGTACCTGACCCCGGACGGGACGGAGCCGTTCCGCACCCGAAGCGAGGTCATCCGCGTCAAGGGCGCCGAGGACGTCGCGTTCGTCGTGCGCGAGACGCGGCACGGTCCCGTCATCTCCGACGCGCATCCGGGCGCCGCCCAGGAGGCCGAGCGTCGGGACCAAGGCGACGGAAGTGGCCAGGAGACGGTCGTGGCCATGCGATGGACGGCGTTGCTGCCGGGCGACCGGACGCTCGAGGCGGTGCTCGGCATGAACACGGCGCGCTCCTACCCCGAGTTCGCTGCCGCGCTCCGGCAGTTCCGCGCTCCCATGCAGAACATCGTCTACGCCGACGTGGACGGTGTGATCGCCTTCCAAGCGCCGGGTCTGGTGCCGATCCGGCGCAGCGGCGACGGCTCCGTGCCGGTGCCGGGGTGGACCGGCGAGGGCGATTGGGTCGCGTACGTACCGTTCCGCGCCTTGCCGCGCCTGGTGTCGCCCGCCGATGGGCGCATCGTCACCGCGAACCAGCGCGTGGTGCCCGACGACTACCCCTACTATCTGACGCGCGATTGGACGGTGCCGTACCGCGCGGAGCGCATCGAGAGCCTGCTGGGTGCGCAGCCCACGGCCACGGTGGACGCGAGCCTACGGGTGCAGCTCGACCAGTTCTCGTCGATGGCGGAGGAGTTCCTGGCGGTGGCGCGCTCGGCCACACCAGGCAGCGACGGCGCGCGTCGGGTCCACGCGATCCTCGTCGACGGCGACGGGGAGATGGCGGCGGACGGCCCCGCCGCCCTGGCGTTCGCCTCCTGGTACCGTCACTTCGCCTACGGGTTGTACCAGGACGAGCTCGGCGACGCGATGGACGCGTTCTTCGCGCTGCGGCCGCAGTTGACGCGCAACATCCTCGCGGGCCAGCCCGACTGGTGCGACGACCGGACCACGCCCGCCGCGGAGACGTGTGAGGACATCGCATCGCAAGCGCTCGACGCGGCGTGGCGTGAGCTCTCTGCGGCCTACGGAGACGACGTCGAGCGTTGGCGTTGGGGCGACGCCCATGAGGCCGTGATGGACCACGACGTGCTGACCGGAACGCCGCTGCGGTTCCTCGCCGACCTGCGGATCGGGAACGGCGGCGACGGCTTCACGGTGGACGCGGCGGGCTACCCGGCGCGTCCCGGCTCGGGGTTCGACCAGACCGCCGGCCCCGGGTACCGCGCGGTGTACGACCTATCGTCGGGCGCGAGCGGCTGGTTCGTGCACGCCACGGGGCAATCGGGGAACCTGCTGTCGTTGCGCTACCGCGACTACCTGGAACGCTGGCAGCGCGGCGACATGATCCCCATGCGCACGCGTCGCGACGAGGTCATGGACGGGGCGATCGGCACGTTGCGGTTGCTGCCGGCCGGGTCGTAGCGCCGTCAACCGGTCCCGCGGCGCAGCCCCTTCGGTAGCAGGCTGCGCACCGCGGCGCGCGTCGCGCCCTCGTCCGGCGTAGGCGTTGGCCCGTCGGGAAGGTCGCCGCGGGACGCCTCGACGTCGAGCCGGCCCCAACCCAGCGGGAACTCGTCCACGTCCACACGCACGTAGCGCGTGGCGCCGGGAGGGGGCGAGCCCGTGTCGGCGTCGACCGTGGCCGATCGGGCATGCGCCGCCTCGGAGGCGGCCAACGCCGCGTGCTCGGCGTGCGTGAGCGCGAACCATCCGCCGGCGAGGTACGCGGCCACCCGAGGATCGTCGGGCGTCAAGGCGACGCGCCGCACCAGCGCCTGCGCCGGGACCGCCATCGCCAGGGCGTGCGCCGGCTCGAGGCGCGCCTCCGCTCCGTCGTGCCGCTGGCCGTCGTGCCGC
>CAZACZ010000004.1:63017-64161 GCA_964483695.1 uncultured bacterium
CCGTCGTGCCGCTGGCCGTCGTGCCGCGGCCTGTCGTGCCGCTGCCTGCCCTGGCGGCTGGTCCGGCGGTCGGCGGCCGCGTCGACCCACGCCCGAGACGAACGGGCGCGCGACGCGCCGCCGCGCGCCGCGTCGGCGCCCGGTCTCCGCAGGTCGGCGAGGTGCAAGCCGGCGCGCAGCACGTGCACTCCCGCCAACGGCGGAAGCCCGTCCGGGTAGCTCAACAAGCGCACGCCGAAGAGCGCGTCGGGCTCGAAGGCGACGTGCCAGTCCGGGACGAACGCCGTTCGCGCGAACGACGCCCAAGCGCGGCGTGCCGCCTCGAGCTCGAGGCGTGGCGCACCGTGCGGCGCCGCGGCGTCGGCCCAGGAGCGCGTGCGCACCGTGCTGCGCGGCGTCCGCTGGTCGGCACCCTGCGCCGTGCCTGCCACGCTGTCGGGCGCCCGCCGGAACAACGCCACGAAGTGGCCCTCGCCCGTGCCCGTGTGCGGCCAGATGCGGACGGCGTGCCGAAGCCTGGGGTCGGGCGGGTCGACCCACGCCGCCTGGCCCGGTCGCACGCCGGGCAACGCGATCGGGACGAGCTCGTAGTCGGTGCGGCGCGCCAGGAAGCGCGTCACCGTGCCCTCGTTCTCCTCGGGTGCGAAGGTGCAGGTGGCGTACGCCAAGGTCCCGCCCGGCCGCACCAGGTCGGCCGCGACGGCGAGCAGCTCGTCCTGGCGTCGAGCGCAACCCAGGACGTTGGCCTCGCTCCAATGCGCGATCGCATCCGGGGACTTGCGGAACATCCCCTCGCCGGAGCAGGGTGCGTCGAGCAGGACGCGGTCGAAGGCCCCGGGCCAGGCGCGGGCCAGGCGCTCGGGCGCCTCGTTGGTCACCACGGCGTTCCGCACGCCGAGGCGCTCGAGGTTCCCGAGCAGGGTCTGGGCCCTTCGGGGATGCACGTCGTTGGCCACCAACAAGCCGCGCCCTCCCAGCATGCCTGCCAGGTGGGTGCTCTTGCCTCCCGGGGCGGCGGCGAGGTCGAGCACGCGTTCGCCCGGGCGCGGCGCCAGGGCCTCCGCGACGGCCATCGCTGCGGGGTCCTGCAGGTAGTAGACGCCGGCGTCGTGGTACGGATGCCGGCCGGGCGTGGCGCTGCCGG
>CAZACZ010000004.1:64261-70725 GCA_964483695.1 uncultured bacterium
GCCGGGCGTGGCGCTGCCGGTCAAGGCGCTGTTGGGCGTGTCCGCCGGCGGGGCGTCGTCGAGCACGATCTGGACGACGTAGCCGGTGGGGCACCACGGCACCGGCGCTAGCGGCCACGGCAACTGCTCGACCAACCGCGCCGGGTCGCCGCGCAGCGGGTTCAGCCGCAGCCCCGCGGGCGCAGGGCGCCCGAGCGCGGCGAACAGCTCGTCGGCCTCGGCGCCGAGCAGCATGCGCATGCGTTCTCGGAAGCGTTCGGGAAGAGCAGGTTGCGCGCCGCTCAAGTGGACTTGCTTCCGACCACCTTGGCGTCGAGCTGCTGGATCTCCTCGATGAAGCGATCCACCGAGTCGAAGTCGCGGTAGACGCTCAGGAACCGGATGTAGGCCACGCGGTCGAGGTCGTGCAGGAACTGCAGCACGCGCCGACCGATCTCCTCGCTGGCGATCTCGGGCGCCTGGATCTCGTCCTCGAAGGCGTACGCGAAGCTACGTAGTTGCTTCTCGCCGATGGGCCGCTTGTTGCACGCGATGCGCAGCTTGCCAAGCAACTTGTCGGGGTCGAACGCTTCCTTCCGCCCCGAACGCTTGCGCACCATCAACGCCTCGAACTGGGCGCGCTCGTAGGTAGTGAAGCGCCGCAGGCAGGAGGCGCACTCACGCCGCCTGCGGATGGCCGCGCCTTCGTCCGACGCACGGGAGTTGATGACGCGGGTGTCGTCGGCAGAGCAGTACGGGCACCTCATGCCCGGCCTCGTGGTCCGCGGGACACCGGCCGGACCGGTTCGTCGTCGAGGACGTCGTCGTCGGAGAGCTCGTGGCTCTCCAAGCGGCTGAGGTCGCCGTAGAGGTCGTACGCGGGGTCGTGTCCGGCGGCGTACTCCTCGGGCTCGACCACGGCGTCGCCGTCGTCCGCCACCAGGTGGCGCAGCGCGGGGGCGCCCGCCGTGAGACCGAACTCCTCGACCCAGTGCTCCTCGAAGAGCTCGTCCTCGTCGTCGGCGTACGCCGACGGGGCGGAGGCTTCGTCCCCGGCGACCTCGACCTCGTCGAGATCGAGGGTCTCGTCCCAAACGTCCTCGTCGTCCTCGGGTTGGCGAACGCTGAGGTCGAGCGCGGCGCGCACCTCGGGCAGCAACGCCTCGGCCGCCCGCGGCGGCGGGGGCAGCTCGACGTGCACCAGCTGACCCGTCACGCCGGCCGACTCGGGCGAGCCGAGGTAGCGCACCGCACGCACGAGCGCCTGATCGTGCCGTGGATCGGACGGTGCACGCGACGGCAGGACCAGGTTCACGCGCGGGTACGCGAAGCGCCGACGGAACCCGTCGACCATGTGCTGCAGGGCGCCGCGCACGGCGTGCATCTGCACCGCGTCCTCGTTCGGAGGCGCCACCACCACGACCCAACCGCCGGTGAGCAGGCGGGCGGCGGCCTTCAACACCAGGAAACTGGAACGAACGTCCTCCGCCATCAACTCGAAGAACTCGCCCTCGGCGAGGTTCTCGAACGGGGTGGTGCTGACCTGCGTCGCGAGATGCACGACGCCGCCGAGCGCCCCGAAGATCTCCAGCACCTTCTGGTACGCCGACAGCACGTCCATCTGGGTGGTCATGTCGGCCTGGATGGGGATGGCCTGCCCGCCGAGTTCCTCGAGCTCGGCGGCGGTCTTGGACGCCAACTCGACGTCGCGGTCGGCGCACACCACGTCGTACCCGGCCCGACCGTAGGCGAGCGCCACGGCTCGACCGAACCCCTGGCCAACGTTGGTGACCAGGACGACGCGAGCACTTTCCATTCCCGTAGGATACGACGCAAGGGGGGTGCCCTCAACCGCGCGTGGGCGTACGGTGCTGGGCATCGAGACGGTCGGGCGTCGCCGGCGACGGCCCGCGGACGAACGGGCGCGCAGCTGGCCGCTCGTAGGGCGAACGCCACTCCGGGCGCCCGGCGTTCGCGGTACAACCATCGTGCGGCGCTCGAAGCGCCATCGACCGTCGCACCTTAGTCGACGACGCCCGCGAGGAGGCCCTCATGCTGCGACGATCTCGCACACCCCAAGGCGACGCCGAGCGTCCCGAACCGTTCACCTACGTCCACCGCGGCACGACGGTGGTGGGGGAGCTCGAAGCCGAAGGACGTGTGCGCGTGCACGGTACGGTCCGCGGGAACCTGCGGGTCCGGGGCGTGCTCGAGATCGCCGAGGCGGGCGTGGTGGAAGGCGACCGCGTCGAAGCGGACGAGGTCAAGATCCTTGGCCGCGTGGTCGCGGCCGTCCACGCCCATGGCAAGGTCGAGATCTGGAAGGGCGGCGAGCTCGTCGGCGACGTACGCGCCGCGGCGCTCGACATCGAAGACGGCGCGCGCTTCACGGGGCGCAGCGAGATGACGGAAGGCACGGCAGGAACGTCCACGGCGGCGGGGGGCGCGACGCGGGTCGCCGCGGCGCCGGCTGGGACCCCCGGCGAAGGAGCGCGATCCGACACGACCGCGACAGTCCCGCCCATCGGACGCCCGGGTCGTGGCGCGCACGCCCGGCCATCGCCGGAGGCGCCCGACGCCGAGCGCGAGGGCGCCGAGGCGGGCGCGAACCAGCGCACCGCCGAGGGGCCAGCGGGTGGCGTCGACGCGGGCCCGGTCGGCGGCTGACGCGCTCCCGCTGCACCGTGCGTAGCTGCGCCCCGAGCGTGCCTGAAGCGCCGGTCGCGTCGGGACGCGCGTTCGGGAGCCGACCGCGGGCGGGCGCCGCACGCACCGACCCCTGGCGGACGTGCCGAGAGCCGCTGCTAGAATGGAGCGTGCTCGACCGACCCGACCCGCGCACGGAGGCGTTCCTGCCACTCCGGAGGCTCCATGGCGCTTGAACGTTGGTTCCGACGGAACCGTCCCACCCGCAAGGAAGACGACCACGCCCCCGCCGGGCTGTGGCTCAAGTGCGACGGCTGCCAGGCGCAGATCTACCGCAAGGACTTGGTGGCGAACGCGTACGTCTGCCCCGAATGCGGCCACCACGCGCGCATGCCGGTGGAGGCGCGCGTAGCGTCGTTGGCCGACGACGGGACCTTCGAGCGCTGGTCCGGCCGCATCGAGGCCGAGGACCCGCTGGAGTTCGTCGATACGCAGCCGTACGTCGAGCGCATGCAGGCGAACCGCCAGAAGCACGGCCGGCCGGACGCCATCGTCACGGGCGGCGCGCTGCTCGACGGCGAGCCGGTGGCGCTGGTGGTGATGGACTTCTTCTTCCTCGGGGGGTCCATGGGGTCGGTGGTGGGCGAGGAGATCGCCCGGGCGGCAGAGCGGGCGGGTGCCGAAGGGCGCAGCTTGGTGGCGGTCACCGCCTCGGGCGGAGCGCGCATGCAAGAGGGCGCGTTGTCGTTGATGCAGATGGCCAAGACGACGGTGGCGTTGGAGGAGTTGGCGCGGCGGCGGCTGCCGTACGTCAGCGTCCTGACCGACCCGACGACGGGCGGCGTGACCGCCAGCTTCGCGACCCTCGGCGACGTCATCTTCGCGGAGCCGGGCGCGTTGATCTCGTTCGCCGGCCCCCGCGTGATCCAACAGACCATCCGTCAGGACCTGCCGGAGGGCTTCCAGCGCGCGGAGTTCCTGCTGCAGAAAGGCATGATCGACGACGTCGTGCAGCGCAGCGACCTCAAGCCACGGTTGGCTTCGTTGCTTCGCGCGCTTCGCGACGGCCTGCCCGAGCCGAGCCCGGAGGTGGCGCGTGCCGCTGCCGTTTGAGAAGCCGATCGAGGACCTCGAGGCGAAGATCCGCGACATGCGGGGCTACGCCGAGGAGCAGAACATCGACCTCAGCGAAGAGATCGCGGCGCTGCAGCAGCGGCTCGATCGCCTCAAGCGCGACACCTTCGAGAACCTGACGCGCTGGCAGCGGGTGCAAGTGGCGCGCGCCGCGGGCCGCCCGACCGGGCTCGACTACCTCCAGGGCGCCTTCGAGGAGTTCCAGGAGTTGCACGGCGACCGCACCCTCGGCGACGACCCTGCGATGGTCGCCGGCTTGGCGCGCTTGGCCGGTCGTAGCGTGGTGGTGTTGGCTCAGCAGAAAGGCCGCGACACCAAGGAGAACATCCACCGCAACTTCGGCATGAGCCATCCGAGCGGGTACCGCAAGGCCATGCGCATGTTCGACCTGGCCGACCGCTTCCGCTTGCCGGTGATCACCCTCATCGACACGCCCGGCGCCTACCCCGGGCTGGCGGCGGAGGAGCAGGGCCAAGCGTGGGTCATCGCCGAGAGCATCCGCCGCATGAGCCGTCTGCGTGTGCCTGCCGTCAGCGTCGTCATCGGCGAGGGCGGCTCCGGCGGCGCCCTGGCCATCGGGGTGGCCAACCGCGTGCTGATCCTGGAGAACGCCATCTACTCGGTGATCAGCCCGGAGTCGTGCGCCGCCATCCTGTGGCGCGACGCCGGCGAAGCCGAGCGTGCGGCGGAAGCGCTGCGCCTCACCGCCCGCGACCTCATCGCCCTCGGGGTGGTCGACCGGGTCGTCGACGAGCCGCTCGGCGGCGCCCATGCCGAACCCGAGCGCGCCATCGCCGCCGTGCGCGACGCCCTCACCGAGGAACTCGCGATGCTGGTGCCGCTCGATGCGGACGCCCTACGGCGTCAACGCGCTGAACGGTTCCGGACCTTGGGCCGCTACCGCGAGGCCGCGTAGGGCGACGACGTAGCAGTCCAGCGGCGTACTGCCTAGGCGGGCACCGCGGCGCGCAGCGCTGCGATGTTGTCGGCAACGCTGCCGTGACCGCCGAACACGGCGCTTCCCGCCACCAGCACGTTGGCGCCAGCCGCCACCACCGATGGTGCGGTCTTGACGGTGATGCCGCCGTCGACCTCGATGGTGCAGTTCGGGTTGATGCGATCGCGCATGCGGCGCACCGCCTCGATGCGCCCCAGGCTGGTGGGGATGAAGTCCTGACCGCCGAACCCGGGGTTCACCGTCATCACCAGCGCGAGGTCGAGGAACGGGAGCGCGCCTTCCAGCACCGTCAGCGGGGTGAGCGGGTTCAGCGCCAGACCGACGCGCGCACCGGCCTCCCGCACCTGCTGCAGCACGCGGTGCAGGTGCGGCGCGACCTCCGCGTGGACCGTGACGATGTCGGCGCCTGCGGCGACGAAGGCCTCGACGTACCGCTCGGGAGCGTCGATCATCAGGTGAACGTCGATCGGGAGTCCGCTCGCGCGCTTGACGGCGGCCACCACGACCGGGCCCATGGTGATGTTGGGGACGAAGTGCCCGTCCATGACGTCGACGTGGATCATGTCCGCGCCGGCCTGCTCGGCTTCCTCGACGGCGGCGCCGAGCCGCGTGAAGTCGGCCGCGAGGATCGACGGGGCGATCTTGAAGGTGCTCACCAGGCGGAGTATAGCAACCGCCCTTCGGTCATCGCCGCGTCGTGGCGCGCCGTCGAGGCCGGTACGATGGTCCTTCGGAGGCGAGCATGGCCAAGGAATGGGAACCAGCAAGCGACTACGCCCACCCCGAGGTGCTGGTCGACACCGCGTGGGTGGAGGCGCACGGCGCCGACCCGAACGTTCGCGTCTTGGAGGTCGACGAGGACGTGCTGTTGTACGAGCAGGGGCACGTGCCGGGTGCACTGCGGCTCGACTGGCATACCGAGCTCCAGCGCCAGGACGTGCGCGACTTCGTCGACGAAGCCGGCTTCCGGGCGTTGATGGAGGCCAAGGGCGTGAGCAACGACACCACCGTCGTGCTCTACGGCGACAAGTCCAACTGGTGGGCGGCGTACGCCTTCTGGTTCCTCAAGTACAACGGGCACCGCGACGTCCGCTTGATGAACGGTGGGCGGCACAAGTGGGTGGCCGAGGGACGCGCGATGGAGCGCGGTACGCCGCAGGTACCCCAGGGGGCGTACCGCGTCCCGTACCGTGACGCGTCGATCCGCGCCTTCGCCGCCGACGTCCTGCGGCACCTGCTCGAGGTGAACCAGGGTCGCGGCGCCCTGGTGGACGTGCGCAGCCCGCAGGAGTACACCGGCGAGAAGCTGCACATGCCCGAGTACCCGCAAGAGGGCGCCTTGCGCGGCGGCCACATCCCCGGGGCGGCCAACGTGCCGTGGGCCAAGGCGGTGAACGACGACGGCACCTTCCGCTCGGCCGAGGAGTTGGCGGACCTCTACCGGCAGCACGGAGTGGTGCCCGAACGAGACGTCATCGCCTACTGCCGCATCGCGGAGCGCTCGAGCCACACCTGGTTCGTGCTCAAGTACCTGCTCGGGTACCCCAAGGTGCGCAACTACGACGGCTCCTGGACGGAGTGGGGCAACATGGTCGGCGTCCCCATCCGCCAAGGTGACGAACCCTGAGCCGCGCGTCGGCGCGCGTGTAGGCAAGCGGCGGGGGGGGGGCGGGGGGGGGGGGGGCCCCCGCGGGGGGGGGGGGCGGGGGGGGGGGGCGCGGGGGCGGGGGCGGGGGGGGGGGAGCCC
>CAZACZ010000004.1:70735-98758 GCA_964483695.1 uncultured bacterium
CCCCCAGGGGCCCCCACCCTGCGCGGGGCGGGGGGGCGCGTGTCGCCCGGCGGGGCGGCCCCCGAGGGGGGGCCCCCCGCCGCTGGGTCGTGGGCTCGAGGTGGTCGCGCGCGCCTAGCGGCGCGAGGCGTCGGAGACGCGCTGCGTAGCGATCAGGCGACGGCCGTGGCCGGCGAGAGGACCGTCTGGACGGCCTCTTCGATCTTGCTCAAGCCTTCGTCCAGCTCCTCGTCGCTCAGGTTCAGGGGCGGCAGCAGACGGATGACGTTCCCGTAGGTGCCGGTGGAGAGCAGGATCAGGCCGTTGGCGCGGGCGTGCGCCAGCACCGCTTCGACGGCGGCGCTATTGGGTCTGGTGCTGCCGGGTTCGACGAACTCGAGGCCGATCATGGCGCCCATCCCGCGGACCTCGCCGATCTCCGGGAAGCGCTCGGCGAGCGCGCCGAGGCGCGCGAACGCCACCTCACCGATGCGCGTGGCGCGTTCCAGCAGGCGCTCGTCCTCGACGACGTCGAGCGTGGCCAGGGCGGCGGCGCAACTGGTCGGGTTGCCACCGAAGGTGGTCCCGAGCATGCCGGGCTTGAGGGCGTCCATGATGTGCGCCTTGCCGATCACGGCGGACAGCGGGAAGCCGGAGGAGAGTGCCTTGGCGCTGGTCACCAGGTCCGGCTCCAGACCGTAGTGATCGACGGCCCACATCTTGCCGGTTCGGCCGATGCCCGCCTGCACCTCGTCGTCGATCCACAGCGCGCCGATCTGGTCGGCGTACGTCCGCAGGCCCTCGAGGAAGTTCCGCGGTGCAGGGATGAACCCACCTTCACCCGCCACCGGCTCGATCACGAAGGCAGCGACCTCGCTCTCGCCGATGGAGTACTTGACCTGCTCCTTGAGCGCGGCCAGGGCGCGCTCGCCGGTCTCCTCTGCGCCCTTGGCGCCCCACGGGTTGCGGAACGCGTACGGGTACTGCGCGCGGTAGATCTCTTGGGCGCGCACCACGAAGCCCGCCTTGTACGGGTTGGGCTTGTTGGTGAGCGACATGGCGAGGAACGTGCGGCCATGGAACGCCTGGGTGAACGCTACGATGCCGGCGCGCCCGGTGAACGCGCGCGCGATCTTCACCGCGTTCTCCACCGCCTCGGCGCCGGAGTTGGCCAGGAACGTCTTCTTGGGCGTCGGGCCCGGTGCGATGGCGTTGAGGCGCTCGGCCAGCGCGATGTACGACTCGTGCATGCCCACCGCGAAGCAGAGGTGCTGGAACTCGCTCGATTGGGCGCGCACCGCCTCGAGCACCTTCGGATGGGAGTGCCCCACGTTCATGACGGCGATGCCGACGGAGAAGTCGAGGTACTTGCGGCCGTCGGCGTCCCACACGTAGGAGCCCTTGGCGCGCACGGGATAGAAGGGGTGCACGCTCTGGGCGGCCGGGGTGACGGCTGCCTTGCGGCGCTCGCTCAGACGCTGGTTGCTCATGCGAACCTCCCGATGGTGTCGTTCCGCGTCGCGGCGGTCGGTGCGGGAACGGACCTTCAGATGTGAAGTGCTTGGCGCATGGGGACTTCGAATCGTAGGTAGAAGCCGCGAATCCCCATAGAATCGTAGCACGAACGCTCCCGCCACGCTAGCGGCGCCGCGTCGGCCGTAGCATGGGTCCGTGTGCCCGACCGACCCCGCCCGCGAGCCCCGGAGCATCGCCCCGGTCACCGTCGTCGCCATGGGGCGGCGCCACGCTACCGCGGCCGAGCGGTGGGCTGCGCGCCTGGGCGTGGCCTGGGCCGTCGACGACGCGCCGAAGGCGCCTGCCCGCCACGGGCTCCGGCTCGAGGTCGACGACCACGGCCTTGCCCTCCGAGACGGGGACGGACCCGTGGTGCGCGTGGACATGGGAGCGTACGCGCGGGCGCGCCGACCGGGCCGTGACCTGCTCGCGCGCGCGGTGGGGGCCTCGACCGACCGAGTGATCGACGCCACCGCCGGGCTGGGCCGGGACGCCTTCCATCTGGCCTCGATCGGCAAGCACGTCACGTTGATCGAACGCTCCAGGCTCATCGCGGCCCTGCTGGAGGACGCGCTGGAGCGCGCGCAGGTCGGCGTGGGGGCGGAGGCGGCCTGCCGCATGCGGCTGGTGGCGGGTGAGGCCATCGACTACCTCCTGCGGGTGGCGTCGAGCGAAGACGAACGACCCGACGTGGTCTTCCTCGATCCGATGTACCCGCACCGCGGCAAGACGGCGCTTCCGGGCAAGGGCATGGCGCTCTTCCGCGACCTCGTGGGATCCGACGCCGACGCCCCCCAGCTCTTGCGAGCGGCGCGTGCCGCGGCGCGCAAGCGGGTGGTCGTCAAGCGACCGGCGTCGGCGCCGCCGCTCGCCGGGCCCCCGCCCAGCGGCGCGCTGGAAGGCAGCACCACGCGCTACGACATCTACGCCCCGGCGCCACCCTGAGGCGACCTTCGTGTACCCGGCCCGCTCCCGAGCTACGCTCGCTGCGAGCGGCCCGTAAGCTGGGAGCACCGCGCGCGCCCGCCGCGGCTGCAGGTACACCACGCGAACGGCGGGCGCCACCCCGCGAGAGGTGCACCATGACGACGAACGACGAGCACCCCAACTCCGAAGGCCGCATCGTCGGCGACGGTGACGCCACCTCGGCCGACGGCGCCGGGCATCCCGAACGACCCATCGACGAGATGCGGCGCGTAGCGGTGGTGGGCGCCGGCATCATGGGTGGCGGGATCGCCACCCTGCTCGTCATGCACGGGCTCGAGGTCGTGCTGATCGATCCGGACCCGCAGGCCCTGGAGCGTGCGACCGCACGCATCGCCAAGCGCAACGGCGCCGCCGCCATCGAGCAGCGGCTGGTGCGCTCCACCGACCTCGAGAGCGCGGTGCAAAACGTCGACATGGCGATCGAGGCGGCGCCGGAACGGATCGAGCTCAAGCGCGAGCTGTTCCGCCGCCTCGATCACGCTGCCCCCGCCCACGCCGTGCTGGCGAGCAACACCAGCGAGTTGTCTGTTACCGCCATCGCCGGCGCCACCCGCCGGCCCGAGCGCGTGGTCGGCATGCATTGGTTCAACCCGCCGGAGCGCATGCAGCTGGTCGAAGTGGTCCGCGCGGTGCAGACGTCCGATGCCACCCTGGCCATCACCGTGGCGCTCGCCGAGCGGTGCGGCAAGACGACGGTCACCGTGGCCGACCGCCAGGGCTTCGTCACCACGCGCGCGGTGGCCGCGCTGTTGCTGGAAGGCGCCCGCATGCTGGAGGAGGGGGTGGCGTCGGCGCGCGACATCGACACGGCCGTCAAGCTCGGGCTGAACCATCCCATGGGACCGCTCGAGCTGTCCGACTACATCGGCCTCGACACCATGCTGTTGATCGCCGAGTCGATGACCGAGGCCATGGGAGAACGCTTCCGGCCGCCCCAGACGCTGCGCAAGCTGGTGGAGGCCGGGCGGCTGGGACGCAAGACCGGCCACGGCTTCTACCGTTACGACGATGGCGCGTAGGGAGCGCTGACGGCGACGTCGTCGCGGGGGCCGTAGCGGAAGGACCTACCGACCCGCGACTAGAACGCCCCCCAGGAGAGAACGCCCCCCAGGGAGAGCGCCCCCCAAAAGAGAACGCCCCCCGAAGGGGGCGTCGTGGCTGGCCCACAGGGACTCGAACCCCGACCGACCGGACCAAAACCGGGTGTCCTGCCATTAGACGATGGGCCATCGTGGCAGCGGCGCCCCCACCCGGCGCAGACCCCATCGTACCCGGCGCGAGGCCGGCACGGAGCGCGGCGGTGGGGGAGCGTTGGCTGGCCCACTAGGATTCGAACCTAGACCGACGGAACCAGAATCCGTTGTCCTGCCATTAGACGATGGGCCAACGCACATGGGAGTGTATGGGACGGGTCGACGGTCGTCAAGGGAGTCGACGACGCGCAGGGCGGCGGGGGCGCGCCGCCGCCGACCTCGCGTGCCCGTACGCGCCTAGGCAACGCGCGAGCGCTTGCGATATACTTCCGACGCTCGGGGCGGGGCGGCCACCGCTCGCACCGACGACCATCGAGGAGAGGTGCCGGAGTGGTTGAACGGGGCGGTCTCGAAAACCGCTGTGTGGCTCACGCTGCACCGTGGGTTCGAATCCCACCCTCTCCGCCAACGCAAGCCGCGTTCGTTCGTGGCACGGGCCGTCCCCAGGGGCGGCCCGTTCGTTCTGGCGTGGCGTTCCACCGCACGCGTGCGCGTCGCTCGGTACGGGCTCCGGACGCCGCTCGGCGCCTCGCCGCGGCCCGTGCCGGCCGCCACCGGACCCCGCTCCCAGCTCACCCCGCGCCTAGGAGGCGATCATGGCCGTGACCGTCGTCGATCACCCACTGGTCCAGCACAAGCTCTCGATCCTGCGCGACCGTGACACCAGCGTCCGCGACTTCCGCGCCTTGTGCATGGAACTCAGCATGCTGATGGCGTTCGACGCCATGCGCGACCTCGAGCTCGAAGACGCCGTCGTCGAGACCCCGGTGGCGCAGGCGAGGGTCAAGCGCTTGGCGGGGAAGAAGCTCGCTCTCGTCGGCATCCTGCGCGCCGGTCTGGTGATGGTCGACGGCATCCTCAGCCTGGTGCCGAACGCGCGCGTTGGCCACATCGGCCTCTACAGGGACCCCGCCACGCTCACGCCGGTGCGCTACTACACCAAGCTTCCGAACGACATCGCCGAGCGCGACGTCTTCGTCCTCGACCCGATGCTCGCCACGGGCGGCAGCGCCGTCGCGGCCATCGACCTGATCAAGCAGCAGGGCGCCAAGCGCATCCGGCTGCTGTGCATCCTAGGAGCCCCCGAAGGCATCGCCGCGGTGGAGAAGGCGCACCCCGACGTCGACATCATCCTGGCGGCGTGCGACGAGCGCCTGAACGACCACGGCTACATCGTGCCGGGCCTCGGCGACGCGGGCGACCGGATCTACGGGACGCGGTGAGCGTCGCGCGCCGCCTGGGTCGGTTGGCGGTGGCAGGCGCCCCGCGCGCGGGCGGAGGGGCCGCGACTGCGGAGTCGCTCTCATGGCGCGCTTACGCGGCGTCCTACAATGGAGCACGTGCGTAGCACGCTCATCACCTTCCTGCCGTTGGCCGCGACCTCCTTCTTGACGGCGTTGATCGCCGTTGCTTGGTTCGTTCCGCGGGTGCGGGTCTTCGCGCTGCGCATCCGCGCCGTGCAGGAGGGCGGCACCTCCCACGGGAACGGCCAACGCGTGCACGAGGGAGCGATGCCCAACATCGGCGGGATCGCCATCCTTGGCGGCTTCCTGTTGGCGGTGCTGGTCGGCAGCTTGGTGGCGCCGGCTCAGATCGACGCGTACCGGGTGGAGCTCCTCGCCATCGTGCTGGGCGGCGCGCTGATGACGCTGGTCGGCTTCCTGGACGACATGTGGGAGGTGCCTCCGGCGCTGCGCCTGGCGTCCCACGCGGTAGCGGCCGGCATCCTGGTGGTGAACGGCGTGCGCATCGGGTTCGTCACCGACTACTTCGGCGAGGCGTCGTTCTTGTTCATCCCCGAGACGTTGTCGGTCGTGCTCACGCTGCTGTGGGTGGTCGGGTTCACCAACGCGTTCAACTTCATCGATGGGCTCGACGGCCTGTCGTCCGGCATCGCCGCCATCGCCAGCATGAGCCTGTTGGCGGTGGCGCTGCAGTTCGCCGACCGGGGGGTGGCGGTGCTGATCCTCGCGGCGCTGGCGGGGTCCGCGCTCGGGTTCCTGCGCCACAACTTCGGGCCGGCCACCATCATCATGGGCGATTCCGGCGCCTACCTGCTGGGCTACGTGCTGGCGGCGGTGAGCGTGCTCGGGGCGCTGAAGGTCACGGCGGCGGTGTCGGTGCTGGCGCCCATCCTGGTGCTGGCGCTGCCGGTGCTGAACATCACCCAGGTCACGGTGCGCCGCCTGCGTCGCGGAACCAACCCCGCCCTCGCGGGCAACGATCACATCCACGACATGCTGCGTGCCCGGTACGGCTCGAAGCGCCTGACGGTGGTGCTGCTGTGGGTCGCGACGCTGGCGCTCGGCGTGGCGGGCATGGTCCTCTCCAGCACGCCGCCGGTGCTCACCTTCCTGACGCTGGTGGTCACGGTGGTGGCGATCGCCGCGGCGTCGCTGTTGCGGTTGGCCGAGGTGCGGCGCGCGCAGAGCGCGGCGGCATGACGCTGAGCACGCCGAGCGGCCGTCCGCCGCGGGTGTGCGTCGCGTTCGGAACGCGTCCCGAGGCGACCAAGATGGCGCCGGTGGTGGAGGCGCTGCGCCGCCGCCCCGACGTGGCCCCGGTCACGCTCGTCACCGGGCAGCACCGCGAGCAGCTCGACGACGCCCTGCGGACGTTCGGCATCGTGCCCGACGCCGACTTGGCGGTCATGACCGACCGCCAGGAGCTTCCCGACTTGGTGGCGCGCATCACGCGCGAGGCGGCGGACGCCGTGCGCGCGCTCGACGTCGACTACGTGCTGGTCCACGGCGACACCGCGACGACCTTCGCCGTCGCGCTGGCGGCGTTCCTGGTCGGCGTACCGGTGGCGCACGTCGAGGCCGGCCTACGCAGCTTCGACCTGCGCCAACCGTTCCCCGAGGAAGCCAACCGTCGCTTGACCGACGTGCTCACCGACCTCGACCTGCCGCCCACCCCGCTGGCGCGCTCGCACTTGCTGGCCGAAGGCAAGTCCGCCGAGCACATGGTCGTGACGGGCAACACCGCGGTCGATGCGGTGCGCATGGCACGGGCGCAGGCACGGTTGCCGCGCCACCTGCCGGACGGCCCGCTGGTGGCGATCACCATGCACCGACGCGAGAACCTGCCGATGATGGCGCACTTGGCGGCGGCGTTGGCGCGCGTCGCTGCGCGCTTCCCGGAACGCACCTTCGTCTACCCGGTACATCGCAACCCGGCCGTGCGCGACGCCGTGCATCCCGCCCTCCGCAACGTGCCGAACGTCGTCTTGGACGATCCGTGGGGCTACATGTCGATGCTCGCGCTGCTCGACCGCGCCGAGCTGGTGATCACCGACTCCGGCGGGATCCAGGAGGAGGGCGCGGCGCTGGGCGTGCCGGTGGCGGTGCTGCGCAACGTCACCGAGCGCCCGGAGGGCGTCGAGGCCGGGAGCCTCCGGCTGATGGGCAACGACCCGGCCACCGTGGAGTCGGGGTTGATCGCGCTGCTGAACGAGCCGGACGCGCTCCGGGCGATGCGAGCAGCGCCGAACCCGTACGGCGATGGGCACGCCGGCGGGCGGGTGGCGCAGGCGGTGGCGTGGCGCTTCGGGCTGGCCGACCGGCCCGTCGATTGGTGTCCGGCGCCGGCACGGCGCCCATGACGCCGCCGGTGAAGGCGCCCGTTACGCCACCTGTGACGCCGCCCGTTACGCCACCGGTGACGCCGCCCGTGACGACGGCGGGGAAGGCGCCCGCGATGACGCCGGTGACGCCGCCGCTCGCCCCTCGTGGGCCGGTGCTAGCATGCCGTTCGTGACCGACGCGCGACCCCTCCCCGAGCACCGCGTGCGCTTCGGCAAGGCCCTGCCGGACGGCACGCACGAGCTTCGCTGGCGCGGCGCGGCGTTGATGGGCGTGATCAACGTGACGCCCGACAGCTTCAGCGACGGCGGGCTCCATCGTGACCCGGAGGCCGCGATCGCCGCCGGGGTCGCCATGCGCGACGCCGGCGCACTGCTGGTCGATGTCGGCGGGGAGTCGACGCGACCCGGCGCCGCCCCGGTGCCGATCGACGAGGAGATCCGGCGCGTCGCCGGTGTGGTGGCCGGATTGGCCGAGCGCGGCGTGCTGGTGAGCATCGACACGCGCAGACCGGAGGTGGCGAGGGTCGCGTTGCAGGCCGGTGCCTGCCTCGTGAACGACGTGGGCGGCCTAGGCGACGCCGCCATGCGTCGGGTGTGCGCCGAGCTTGGCGCGCCCGCCATCGCCATGCACATGCAGGGCGAGCCGCGAACCATGCAGCTGGCCCCGCAGTACCAGGACGTGGTGGCGGAGGTGGCCGCCACGCTGCGCACACGCCGCCTTCGGGCACTCGCCGACGGGGTGCCCGACGTGCTGCTCGACCCCGGTCTCGGCTTCGGCAAGAGCGTGGCCCACAACGTGGCGCTGCTGCAGGGCCTCGACCGCCTCACCCGGGAGGCGACGGTGGTCGTGGGCGCGTCGAGGAAGCGCATGATCGATACGCTGGCGGGTGCCCCCAACCCGCGGGAGCGTCTGCCGGGCACGCTCGCCCTGCACCTCTACGCCGCGGCACGCGGGGCGGGGCTGCTGCGCGTCCACGACGTCGCCGCCCACGCCCAAGCGCTGCGCGTCTGGGGCGCCGTGCAGCCCGAGGTGTTCACGGAGCCGGGCCCGGGGGGCGGCGCGCCGGCGCCGATGCGATCCACGCTCGACCGGATCCGCCTGGACGGCATGGAGTTCCACGCCTACCACGGGGTCTACGAGGAGGAGGGCAAGCTGGGTGCGCGCTTCGTGGTCGACGTCGAGCTCGCCTTGGCGGTGACGGGGCAGGACAGCCTCAAGGCGACCGTCGACTACGGCCGCGTGTACGACGTGGTCCGCCGCGCGGTGACGTCCGAGAGGCGCTACCGCCTGATCGAGGCGCTGGCGTCCCGCATCGCCGAGGCGCTGCTCGCCGCCGAGGAGCGCGTCGCGCAGGTCACCGTGCGGGTGCACAAGCCGCACGCGCCGCTACCCGGCGTCGTGCGCGACGTGGCGGTGGAGGTACGTCGCGAGCGCGACTGAGCCCACCGATCGGGGACCGACCCCGGGCCCCGCGACGGCGGGCCCGGGCGCGCTGATCGCCTTGGGCAGCAACCTGGGTGAGCCGCACGGACGACTGCGCCAGGCGAACCTCGAGCTTGCGGCGCTCGGCACCATCCTGGGGCGTTCCCCCATCTACCGCACCGCGCCCGTCGGGGGACCGGCAGGGCAGGCGCCCTACCTGAACGCCGTGGTGGCGTTGGCGCCGCGTGCCTCGTTGCGCGAACCGCAGGCGTTGCTGGCGGCGCTGCTCGAGGCGGAGCGTCGCATGGGCCGCGAGCGTCGCGTGCGCTGGGGGCCGCGCACCATCGACCTCGACCTGCTCGACGTGGGGGGGAGCGTGCTGCGGACGCCAGGACTGGTGCTTCCGCATCCGCGGATGTTCGAGCGGCTCTTCGTGCTCGCACCGCTGTGCGACCTGCTGCCCGAGTACCGCCACCCGGTCGACGGGCGGCGCGCCTGCGACGTCCTCGCGCGCCTGCTGCGATCCGGCGCGCAGCACGGCGAGGGGGCGCGCGAGACCGACGCCGATCGGGGCCCGCCTGCCATCGAACGCACCACGTTGGGGTGGTGACGTGGCGGGCACCGTCGGCCGCGGCGCGACCGGCGCGATGGGGGAGCCCGGTCGCGGGACGGCCGCGGGCTCACGGTAGACTGGACGGCCGATGCGCCTGTTCGCGATCGCCGACCCGCACCTCTCCCGCGTCGACCCGAAGCCGATGGACATCTTCGGTCCGGCCTGGGACGGGCACCCGGAAGCGTTCTTCCGGGGTTGGCGCAGTGTGGTCGGGCCCGACGACCTGGTATTGGTACCGGGCGACCTCTCCTGGGCGATGCGGCTCGAGGACGCCATGGCCGACCTCGAGGACATCGCCGCGTTGCCGGGCCGCAAGGTGATCCTTCGCGGCAACCACGACTATTGGTGGCCGTCGATCAGCAGACTCCGCAAGGCCCTCCCCGACGGGATGTACGCCGTCCAGAACGACGCCGTCGTGATCGACGGGGTGGTGGTCGCCGGCACGCGCGGTTGGACCTGCCCCGGCAGCCACGGCTTCAGCCCCGAGGACGAGCGCATCTACCGGCGGGAGGTGGAGCGGTTGCGGCTGTCGCTCGACGCGGCGCGCCGGCTCGAGGGCCACTACCGGGTGGTGATGCTGCACTTCCCACCCACCAACTCGCGTCTCGAACCGAGCCTGTTCACGCAGACGATCCTGGAGGCGTCGCCCGACGCGCTGGTGTTCGGTCATGTCCATGGCGAGGCGGAGGACGTGCTGCGCTCGCTGGATGACGTCGCCGTGCACTTCGTCGCCGGTGACGCCTTGCGCTTCGTGCCGCGGTTGGTGCACGACTTCGGCCCGCCGCAGCGCGACGTCCCGGTCGGCGTGTCCATCTCGGGCGGAGGCGACGCATGAACGACGCCCCGATCCTGGTGGTGAACGCCGGCAGTTCGAGCCTGAAGGTCAAGCTGGTGCCGCAGGGGCACGCGGTCCTGATCGAGCGCATCGGAGGCGACACGGCGGCGAAGGCGACCTTCGGTTCGCTTCACCCCCCGCACCTGGCGCGTCACGACGATGCCTTCGCGTTCGTGGCGGCGGCCTTGCGGGACGCACCGGGCGCGGTCGCTCCCGCCGCGGTCGGGCATCGGGTGGTCCACGGGGGGACGCGCTACCGCGAACCGGTGGTCATCGACGAGCACGTCGAGCGGGTCATCGAGGAGCTGTGCAGCCTCGCCCCGCTGCACAACCCCGCGAACTTGGCTGCGGTGCGGGCCGCGCGCCACGCGCTGCCGGACATCCCACACGTCGCCGTGTTCGACACGGCGTTCCATGCTGGCTTGCCACGCCACGCCTACCTCTACGGTTTGCCGCTCTCGTTCGCGCGCGAGGGTGGCGTGCGACGCTACGGGTTCCATGGCACCAGCCACGATTACGTCACGCGCCGCGCGGCGCGGCTGTTGGGCAGGCAGCGTGAGGAGCTCAAGATCGTCTCCCTGCACCTCGGCAACGGCGCCAGTGCCGCGGCGGTGGCGCACGGCGTATCGGTCGACACCTCCATGGGCTTCACGCCGATGGAGGGGTTGCTGATGGGCACACGCAGCGGCGACGTCGATCCGGGCGTGGTCTTGCACCTGCTGCGCGAAGGACGGACGGCGGCGGAGGTCGACGCGTTGCTCAACCACGGTTCCGGACTGCGCGGCATGTCGCGGGTCTCGAACGACATGCGCGACGTCCGCGCCGCTGCCGACGCGGGCAGCGACGACGCCGCGGCCGCGCTCGAGCTCTTCGCCTACCGCGTGCGCAAGACCATCGGAGCCTACGCCGCGGCGATGGGAGGTGTCGACGCCGTGGTGTTCACCGGGGGGATCGGCGAGAACGACGCTCGCGTGCGGGCCGAGGCGCTCGAGCACCTCGGGTTCCTCGGGGTGCGGGTCGACGAGGTCCGCAACGCCGCGGCGCGCGGCGTGGAGGCGCCCATCAGTCCGGCCGGGAGCGAGGTCGTGGTGCTGGTCGTGCCGACCGACGAGGAAGGCGCCATCGCCGACGCGACGCGCGAGGCGGCGGGGTGGAGCGGCCAGGGCGACGGCCCTTTCGTGGGGCCCGGATGATGGGCGAACAGGTGGCACGGCGCCGCGGCGCCGAGGCGTGGCGCCCGCTCGTGCGGGGCGAAGGAGAGACGACATGCAGACGCTAGGGATCGACCTCGGCGGCACCAAGATCCTGGCCGCCGTGGTGGAAGACGGCCAGGTCCGCGCGCGCGAACGAGTAGCGACGCCGCAGACCGGCTTCGAGGACGTGGCCGACGCCATGGCGGCGGCGGCCCGCGCCCTCCTCGAGCGCGGCTTCGAGGTGAGCGCGGTCGGCGTCGGGTCGCCCGGACCGCTCGACCCCGAGCGGGGCCGGGTGCGCTTCGCCCCCAACATCGCCGGGATGGTCGACGCGCCCATCGTCGACGCGCTCGAGCTGCGCTTGGGTCTGCCCGTCACACTGGAGAACGACGCCAACGCGGCGGGGTACGCCGAGCACCTCTACGGTGCCGCGCACGACCTCGACTCGAGCGTGTACGTCACCATCTCGACCGGGATCGGGGGTGGCCTGTTCCTCGGCGACCGGGTCATCCGGGGCGCCAACGGTCTGGCCGGGGAGATCGGGCACATGACGCTGCTGCCTGGCGGGCCGATGGGCGGCGACGGCCATGGAGGCAGCCTGGAAGCCATCGCGGCCGGCCGGTCGATCGCGCGCGACGCCAGCTACGCGTACGGTGTCGAGATGGACACGCCCGAGGTGTTCGCCAGGGCCCGGGCCGGCGAGGCCAAGGCGCTCGGCATCGTCGACAACGCGGCCACCTTCACCGGCATCGGGCTTGCCAACCTGGTGAAGATCTTCGATCCGCAAGGGTTCGTCATCGGCGGCGGCATGAGCGAGGTGGGGTCCTTCTACGTCGACCGCATCCGCGCCGCCGTCCAGCGCTACCTCGTCGGGTACCCGGAGCCCAAGTTCCGCCTCGCTCGGCTCGGCACCGACGCCGGGGTCATCGGAGCGGCCGCGGTGGCCGCCATGGAGGGCGCCGCGCGGCGGGCCGCGTCGGGTACGGCGTCGGTCGGCGGAGAGGACGCTTCGTGACCCTCGACTTGCTGCTGGCGGCCGCCATCATCTTCGGGCTGCGCATCACCGACGTCTCGCTCGGCACCTTGCGCATCGGCTTCCTGGTGCGCGGCCAGCGTCGTCTGGCGGGGCTGTTCGGCTTCTTCGAGTCGCTGGTGTGGCTGCTGGCGGCGGCGCAGGTCCTCACCCACCTCGACAGCCCGGTGAAGTTCGTGGCGTACGCCGGCGGCTACGCGGCCGGCACCATGCTCGGCGTCAGCATCGAGCGCTGGCTGGCGATCGGGGACACGTTGATGCGCGTGGTCGCGCCGGTGGATTCGCCGGCGCTCGACGAGGCGCTGCGCGCGGCCGGCTTCTACGTCACCGTGTTGAACGCCCGCGGCCGCGACGGCGACGTCCGCGTGTCGTTCACCATCCTGCCGCGAAGACGCATGCAGGAAGCGCTGCGGCTCGTCGGCCGCGTCAACCCGAGTGCGTTCGTCACCTTCGAGCCCACCACGCCGGTGCGGCCGGGGAACCCCGCCGCGAACGCCATCCGGAAGTGACGCGAGCAGGTCAGTCGGCGGCCTCGGGGACCGCCGGGGTGATGCGCACGAGCGCTCCTCGAGCATCGACGCGGAGCCGCACCGGGCTCCCCAGCACCTGCCCGGCGCGCGCATCGAGTTCCGGCGCACCGTGCTCGGCGGCGTCGTGGACCACCACGGGCCGCGCGTCGAGCGCGAGGCTCCGGCGCGCGCGCAAGCGCGCCATCACGGCGTCGACGCTCCAGTCGTCCGCGTAGAGGCGCTTCCAGGCCAACAACGCAGGACGTCCGCGAGCCGCGGTAGGCGACGGACCCACGCCCGCCCGGCGCACGACCACGGTCGACGCCAACCCCTCGAGACCGGCGTAGAACGCGTCGATCGCCTCGTCGAGCAGGAAGCTCTGTGCGATCGCTTCGGCGGCCGCTTCCGCCGCTTCTTCGACGAGGTCTTCGTCGGGATCGTCGGGGTCGACCCCGACGAACGCCTCGCGCAGGCGCGCAGGTAGGTTGGTGAAGCGGTAGAAGCGCTCTTCCAGCGCCGCGGGCACCACCAGCCATCCGCACGGCATCCCCGCGGTCAGTAGACGCTGCATGGCCAGGATCTCGGGCTCTGCGGCGACCTCGGCCTCGGTCAGCAGGTCGAGGACGCCGGCGCGCAACGCGGGGGCAGGTACGGCCATGCGCCCATGCTACGCCTGCCACCTCCGCACCCGGTGACGAGCGGGCCCACCGCTGGCCGTCCAAGAGACGCGCCTTCGACGACGGGTTGCGAGGCGGAGTCGCGTCCGGGACGGCGCTCGCGGCTCATGTCCGGCACACCGCCCATGGTAGACTGGCGGGCGTGCCCGCGCTTCGCTCGACCGAGACGCCATCGCCGCAGCCGCGGCGGGCGTGGGTGTGGTTGGCGGTCGCCGCTTCCCTCCTGGTCGTCGCCAGCGCCGCCACCATCGCCAACCTCGGGCGGTACCTGAGCGTCGACGAGGTGCGCATGCCCGACGTCGTCGGTATGCCCCACGAGTCCGCCGCGCAGGTGCTGCGGCGGGAGGGGCTCGTCCCGCTGACGTTCGTGGAGTACGTGGTGGGCGTCGCCGCCAACAGCGTCAGCTCGCAGTCCCCCGATGCCGGTGCGGTGGTGAAGCGCGGCCGGACGGTGCACCTGGGCGTCAACACCCCGCCAGCGGAGGCGCGTATCCCCGACCTGCTCGGCATGCCCGAGAGCGATGCGCTCCGGCGTGTGGCCGACCTGAACCTCCCGGTCGGCACCGTGACGTACGCCTTCGACGCTCGCTCCGCCGGTACGGTGGTCGGGCAGACCCCGGAAGGCGGCGCCCGGTTGGGCGCGGGACAGCGCCTCGACCTGGTGGTGAGCGCCGGTCGGGAACGTGCGCCCGTCACCCTTCCGGCGTTGGACGGGATGGACGTGGACGCGGCCGTGCAACGGCTCCGCGAGCTCGGCTTCGGCCGGGTCGAGACGCTGCCGTCCGCGGTGAGCTTCACCCGCCCACGCACCGTCGTCGCGATGCACCCCCCCGCCGGCGAGGCGGTGCCTCCGAGCACCCCCGTGGTGCTGCACTATGCGCTCTCGTCCGCCACGGTGGTGAGCGTTCCCGACGTCGTCGGGATGCCGCAGTGGCGCGCGCAGTTGGCGCTGCAGGCGGCGCAGCTGCGGATCGGCGAGGTCACCTACGTCGAGGACCCCGCCCAGCCGCAGGGCGTCGTCGCGGTGCGCCCGACCGGCTACACGCTCCCCGGCACGCCGGTGCTGCTGACGGTGAACGGCGCGCCGCCGACCCTACCGCTGCCCGGGTTCGACCTGCCCGACGTGACGCGCGGCGGTGACCTAGACCCACGCGGCGCCGGAGGTGCGGCGGGCCCGACCGGACCGATGGAAGCCGGTGGCCGCGCAGTGCCGTTCACCTTCGATCCGACGTTCATGGGGGTGCGTCGCTTGCTCGAGCAGCCGTACCAGTTGCGGCTCGTGGTCAGCGACGACCGCGGGGAGCGCACCGCCCTCGAGCGGCGCCTCGCCGCCGGCGAAGTGGTGTCCACGACCGTGGTGGTGTACGGCGACGCGCCGCTGTTGCAGACGTACATCGACGACGTCTTCTTCCAGGCGTGGCGCCCTTGAGGGGCGCCGGTCTGGCGGAACGCGTCTTGTATACTCGCCGGTGACGACCGCATCGCAGCGTGAGCGGGGTGGCACCGGGGCCGCAGCCGACCGCCGTCCGTTGCGTTCCCCGCAAGGAGGAGAGCCGTGAGCGAACCCGACATCTCGACGCTGGCCAGGCGCTTGGCGGAGCAGAACAACGTCGACTGGCGATCCCTCAAGGGTAGTGGACCGAGTGGGAAAGTCGTGGAGCGCGACGTGCTCGATTACCTGGCGCGCGTGATGGCGGGCGAGGAGTCGCTCGACCCGACGCCCGAGCCGCTGCCCGAGGGCATGCAAGCGTGGCCGGACCAGGATCTGCGTTCGTTCCAGCAGGGGCTCGGGGAGAGCGCGTCGAGCATCCAGGAGGTGCGTAGCCACCTCGCTGCCGCGGCCCCCGGGGGCCTCGCCGAGGCGGACGCCGACGAGACCGCGTTCCCGGATGCCGACGCCGAGGCGGAGTTCGGCGCGGCGGAGCACGCCGCCGACGCCGGATCGGCGCCCAGCGACATCGACGACGACCTGCAGTTCGAGCAGGACGTGGCGGGCGTGCGCATGGCGGGCTTGGCCGCTGGGGCCGCCGCGGCCGACGGGGCACCCATCGACGAGGACATCTTCCTCTTCGACGACGACGAAGACGCCCGCGACGCAGCGCCGGGCGATGGCGACCAAGGACCGGAACCGCTCTTCGGAGAGGGAACGCGGGCCGCGTTCGGCGCCGGGCAGGACGAGGCGGTGAGCTTCGGCGTGGACGCCGACGTACCCACGGCCCACGACGGATGGGACGGCGGGGGAGCGACGATCGGCTTCGTCCCGGCCTCCTCCTCGGGCGCGTCGGACGACAGCGACGAACTGCTCCTGGTCGACGGCGACGACGAGGATGCCATCGATGGTGCGAGCGGGTTCGACGTCGGCTCGCTCGGCGATGACGCCAGCGTAGGCGCTGGGCACCGCCCCGACGCGGCAGCAGGGGAGCGGGAAGCGCCAACATGGGCGGGCGAGGAGTTGCGGATCGGCCACGACGCCTTCGGTCTGGACGACGAAGCCGACGACCGCTCGGCCGACGACCTCTGGGTGGCCGGCGCCGCGGACGACGTCGAACCCGAGGCCCGGGCCGGCGACGGCGCATCGGGTGTCCTCCACGAGGCGGGAACCGGCGACGACCTGTGGGACCGGCGCGAAGACGACGGTCCGGCGGGCGACGCCTGGGCGGAAGTGACCTGGAACGGCGCCGATGAGGACGCAGCCGGCACGGCCGAGCCGCAGCAGGGCGTCGACGAACCGTCGATGGTGGAGGCGCAGGCAAGCGCCGGCGAGGACGCCGCGCCGCAGCAGGACGAGGTGGCCTCGGTCACGCCGGACTGGGTCGAGGAGGACCTCGAAGCCCCCGTCCATGCGGTCGAGGAAGCCGCGGCGCTCGCTGCCGGCGGCGTAGCGCGGCTGAGCGCGTCGGCGCTGCCGCTGGCCCGCACCACCCCCTTGCTGCGCAGGCACATCGACGTCAGCGCGCTGGCGGCCGCGCAGCTCGCGGTCGGCCAGGAACTGGGCGACGAAGAGCCGCTCGGCGCCGCTGCGTTCCTCTTGCGCGCCGTCGCCAAGGCCGCGCGCGACGTCGACTTCGGCGGCGGCCAGGTCGCGTTGGCCGTCCTCGACGAGGCGGTGCGTCTGGTGCGTGTCGACGACGCGGCGACCAGGTCCTTCGGCTCGTTGGTGACCGAGGTGCGCCGTGCCGTGGTGGAGGAGGACGAGGCCGGGCTGGTGGCTGCCGACCTCAGTGGCCTCGACCTCGACGAGGTCGTGCTCGACGTGGGAGCGCCGGTGGTGACGCTCGGCCGGATCCTGTACGACAACCAGCGCGGCGCGTACCGGAGCACGCTCTCGTTGGCCGGCGAGCTACCGCTGGATCAGGGCGCGCGCTTGCTGGCGCGTGTCGCCGACCTGCTCGATGCTCCCGTGCGCTTGGTGCTCTGACCCGCACTACCCCGCGGTAGTCGCGGCGCGCGGTTCCAGCGGCACGAGCAAGCACAACACCGGGTACCCGACGGCGGTGACGCCGAGCGAGAGTACGGCCGATAGTGCGTAGAGGACACGGACGTTCCGTGGACGGGTGCCGACGAAGGCGGCGATGCCGCCGCACAGGCCGCCGAGCACCCGTTGCGTCCGCGAGCGGCGCAAGGGCGCGCTAGCGACGGGCCGGCGAGCACGACGTTGGTGATGCGGCAGGGCGTCGGGAACGAAGTCTGGGTCGGGCACGGAACCTCCTACGAGGCGGGCGGATGGCCGGGTCGGACGATCGCCAAACGGGGTGCGTAGGCGCGGTCGCGCAGCGCGCGATGGACCCGCGCCTCCACTTCGCGCACGTCCACGCCGGCGTACCGGTCGGGCACCACAGCCAAGTGGCGCAGCGCCTTGGCGTAGTTGCGCCGGCCGCCGCGAGCGCTACCCAGCGCCCGCGCCTTGTGCAGGGCGGCGGCCAGCAGGATCATCCCGGCGAGGAAGTGGCGCTCCAGTCCGTCGGCGCCGCGCCACGAGTCTTCCAGCGCTTCGTGGCAGTGCCAGTACTCGCCCTCGTCGAACAGAGCGACCGCGCGGCGCCACGTGTCCGGGTCGATCACCACACGAGTATACGGGGCGACGCTGCGGTACCCTGACGACGTGTCTCCCGAATCGTCTCCCGGTCCGCCCGACCGGCCTCCCGCCCCGCGCCGGCTGGTCGTCGGGGTCAGCGGCGGCAGCGGCATGGCGTACGCCCGCGACGTGCTCCGAACGCTGCACGGTGCAGGGGCGCACGTCGACCTGGTGGTCTCCAACGGCGCCAAGCACGTCATCGCCGTCGAGCTCGATGGTGCGCTGAACGACCTCGAGGCTTGGGCCGACGTGGTGCACAAGGACGCCGACCTGGGCGCTCCGATCGCGTCGGGCAGCCACCGATTCGACGGCATGGTGATCGTGCCGTGCAGTGCGGGTACCCTGGCGAAGGTCGCACAGGGGTTCACCGACACGTTGCTGACGCGCGCCGCGCACGTCACGTTGAAGGAACGCCGACCGCTGGTACTGGTGGTGCGGGAGGCGCCCTACTCGCGTCCGATGCTGGTGAACATGCTGGCGGCGCACGACGCCGGCGCCGTGGTGATCCCGGCATCGCCGGGTTTCTACCATCGGCCCGTGACCATCGACGACCTTCTCGGCAGCGTCACGGCGCGCGTGCTCGACCACCTTGGCGTGGCGCACGCGCGCGTGCCGCGGTGGAAGCAGGAGGAGCCGTGAGCCGGCGCAGCGTCGCGGCGTTGATCGCTGCTGCCGGCGAAGGGCAGCGGCTCGGGCTCGGGCCGAAGGCGTTCGTCGAGGTCGGCGGTCGGACGCTGCTGGAGGCCGTCGTCGAGGCGTTCGCGGGTCACGTCGACGAGGTGGTGGTGGCGCTCCCGCCGGGTGGGCTGGATCGCGGTGCGCGCCTGGCGCCTGCCGCGCGGGCCATCCAAGGGGCCCCGTCGCGCCAGGCGACGGTGCGGCGCATGGTAGCTGCCACGGACGCCGACGTGGTGCTGGTGCACGACGTCGCACGCCCGTTCCTCACCGCCGACGTGATCGCGCGCGTACTGGCGGCGGTGGAGCGCCACGGCGCGTGCACCGCGGCGGTACCGCTGGCCGATACCATCGTCGACGTCGCCGACGGTCGCGTGGTCGAACGCGAGCGCCTCCGTGCGGTGCAGACGCCGCAGGCGTTCGAGCGGTCGTTGCTCGAGCGCGCCCACGCAGCCGCGGAAGCCGACGGTGTGTCGGCCACCGACGACGCAGCGTTGGTGCGTCGCCTGGGCCATCCGGTGGCGCTGGTCGAGGGCAGCCCGCTGCTCGCGAAGCTGACGTCGCCGGCGGAGTTGGAGCTGATGGAGGCGCTCTACCCGTTGTGGCGCCGAACCGTGGCGGCGTCGTGATCGGCGCAGAGCGGACCGAAGCGGCGCATGCCAAGGTGAACCTCGGTCTGGCGGTGATCGCGCGTCGGGGCGATGGGTACCACGAGGTCGAGACGTTGATGGCGCGCATCGCTCTGGCCGACACGGTACGGGTGTGCTTGGTGGGCGAGCCGTCGGTCGCGGCGATCATGACGTACCAGGACGGGGCCCGGGATGCGTCCCTGCCAGGTGGGCGCGACAACCTGGCGGTGCGCGCCGCCGAGGCGTACCTCGAAGCACGGTGCGCCGCCGACCCGGATGCGCCTGCCCTGGGCGCGCGCATCTACCTGGACAAGCGCATCCCGGTGGCGGCAGGCCTCGGAGGCGGGTCCTCGGACGCCGCGGCGGTGCTGCGGGCGCTCGCGGCGCTGGCGCCTGCCGGCGTCGAGGTGGAGGCGCTGGCTCGAGCGCTCGGTTCGGACGTGCCGTTCTTCCTCGCCGACGTCCCGCTGGCGCTCGCGCGTGGCCGCGGGGAGCGGCTCACGCCGATGGACCTTCCGGCCATCGCGTCGACGCCGCTGGTGCTCGCCAACCCGGGGTTCGGCGTCTCGGCCGGCGAGGCGTACGCCGCGCTCGTCGGGTTCACACCACGGCTGCGCGCCGACCGCCTCCTCGAACGCTTGGAGACGGGCGAGGAACCGGGTTGGTCGAACGCCCTCCAGCCCGGGGTGCTGAGGGTGCAGCCGAAGATCCGTGAGGTGCTGGCGGCGTTGAAGGACGCCGGTCTTCGCGGCGCGCTGATGTCGGGCAGCGGCCCAACCTGCTTCGCGGTGGCGCGAAGCGACGCCCACGCAGTCGACGCGGCCCGGGCCCTGGCCGAGGCGCACGAGGACTGGTGGACGACGACGACCGTGCTGAGCTGAGCGACGCCGGGGGGCCCATACAGCTGCGAGCACCGCGAACGTCCTACCCAGGCGCGCCCAGGCTGCGTCGAACCACCCCGTGACCCCGCTTCGCCCGTCGTCAGTCGGCGCCGGAACCGCTGGCTTCCAGGGCCACCGCGGGGCC
Organism: uncultured bacterium; assembly: GCA_964483695.1. Classification (GTDB taxonomy): domain Bacteria; phylum Deinococcota; class Deinococci; order Deinococcales; family Trueperaceae; genus CAZACZ01. The sequence continues at coordinate 90,744 of CAZACZ010000004.1, forward strand.
GATCACCCGCACCACGACGTCGTCGCCTTCCCGCACCGGGCAGTGCGCGGAGGTGTTGACGAGGATGCGGTCCTCGCCGGCCGCCTCGAGCACCGGTCCGGGAGCGGCGCGGTGGCGGAGCACGCGGCACTCGTAGGTGATGTCGTGGCCCTTGAACTCCCGCCTCACGACCTCGACGCGGGCGCCACTCTCCTCCGCGGAGGCGCCGGCGGCCGGTTCGATGGTGACGTGCTCGGGTCGTACCGAGAGCACCACGCGCCCGGTCGCGGGTCGGGCCAGCGTCACCGTGCCGAGCGGGGTCTCGGCCTTGGCGCCATGGGCCACGCCGCGGAGCAGGTTCGTGCGACCCAGGAAGCTCGCGACGAAGGCGGTTCGGGGTTGCAGGTAGACCTCTTCCGGCGTCCCGATCTGCTCGAGCTGGCCGGCGCGCATCACCGCGACGCGGTCGGCGACCGATAGCGCCTCTTCCTGGTCGTGGGTCACCATCACGGCGGTGGTGCCGGTGCGTTTCAGGATGGCGCGCACCTCGTCGCGCGTCGCGCCGCGCAACGCGGCGTCGAGGTTGCTGAACGGCTCGTCGAGCAGGAGCAAGTGCGGTTCGGTGGCGAGGGCGCGGGCGAGCGCGACGCGCTGCTGTTGGCCGCCCGAGAGCTGGTGCGGGTAGCGCCGCTCGAACACCGTGAGGCCCACCAGCGACAGGACGCGGGCTGCGCGCTCGCGTCGTTCGCCGCGCGGGCCGGGCAGGCCGAACGCGACGTTGTCGAGGACCGACATGTGCGGGAAGAGGGCGAAGTCCTGGAACACGAACCCGATGCGGCGGCGCTCCGGCTGGACCCACACCCCGTCGCCGGCGACGCGTCGGCCGCCGACGTCGACGCTGCCTTCGTCCGGCGCTTCGAACCCGGCGACGAGCCGCAGGAGCGTGGTCTTGCCGCAACCGGACGGGCCGAGCAGGCACAGGATCTCGCCGCTCCGCACCTCCAGGTCGAACGCCCGCACGGCCATCGGGCCGTGGGCGCCATAGCGCTTGGCGACCCCGTCCAGCACGACCACCGGGGAGGTGGCTCCGAGGGCGGTCGGGACGGGGTGCGCTGCCGTGGTCATGGGGGAAGGGGTCGGCCGGCTGGCCGCGGCCGCGCCGGAGCGGGCCGGCGGCGGGCCGTTGCGGGTCCGACGATACCAGATACCCTACCTCGGCGGTAGGAGAAGCGCGGTAGGCTGGGTGCGCCGTGCGAACGCCGTTCCATCCCCCTCGCCCACGCCGCGCGCACGGTCCGCCCCGGCGTTCGCGCTTCTGGAGCGTGCTGGTGGTGGGGGTCGCCGGGGTGCTATCCATCCCGGTGGTGGTGGTGATCGCCAGTCTGGCGGCGCCCGTCGGCGACATCTGGCGCCACCTCGCGGCCACCGTGCTGCCCGAGTACGTCCGGAACTCGCTCCTGCTGACGCTCGGCGTCGGCGTCGGGGTGGCGGTCGTCGGGACCGCCGGCGCCTGGCTGGTCACCATGACGCGCTTCCGCGGTCGCGCCGTGCTGGAGTGGGCGTTGCTGCTGCCGCTTGCCATGCCTGCCTACCTCCTGGCGTACGTCTACACCGACTTCCTCGACGTGTACGGTCCGGTGCAGACGTTCTTGCGTGCGGCCTTCGACCTGCCGCCGGGAGGCCTACCGTTCCCGAACGTGCGCTCGCTGGGCGGCGCGATCGCGGTGATGACGCTGTCGTTCTACCCGTACGTCTACCTGCTGGCTCGTACCGCGTTCATGGAGCAGTCGGTGTCGGTGCTGGAGGCGAGCCGGTCGTTGGGGAAGGGCCCTTGGGCGACCTTCTTCCAGGTCGCGTTGCCGCTGGCGCGGCCGGCGCTGGTGGGTGGGATCGCCTTGGCGTCGATGGAAGCGCTCGGCGACTTCGGGGCGGTGCAGCACTTCGGCGTCTCCACCTTCACCACCGGCATCTACCGCACTTGGTTCGGGTTCGGCTCCCGTACCGCCGCGGCGCAGTTGGCGGCCGCGTTGATGCTGTTCATCCTGGTCCTGATCGTGGCGGAGCGATGGTCGCGGCGGAACCGGCGCTACGACGCGCCGACGGGCCGCGGCAAGCACCTTCCCGGCCTCCGCCTGCGCGGTTGGCGCGGCGCCGCGGCCCTGCTGGCCGGGTCGTTGCCGGTCGCGCTCGGCTTCGTGGTCCCGACGGTGCTACTGGTGGGCATGACGGCGGCCGACCCGGCCGGCTCCTTCGACCCGCGCTTCTGGCGGCTGGCCGGCCACAGCCTCACCGTGTCGGGGCTGACCGCGCTGCTGGGGGTGGGCCTTGCGCTGTTGGTGGCCTACGGCGTGCGGCTTCGACCGTCGCCGGTCAGTCGCCTGGCGGCTCGCGTCGCCTCGCTCGGCTACGCCGTTCCCGGATCGGTGATCGCGGTCGGGGTGCTGATGCCCGCCGGCGCCTTCGACAACGCGCTCGATGGGTGGTTGCGCGCCACCTTCGGCGTGTCGAGCGGCCTGCTCCTATCGGGCACCATCGTGGCGCTGGTGTTCGCCTACCTGGTGCGGTTCTTGGCGGTGTCGCTCAGCAGCGTCGAGGCGAGCCTGGCCCAGGTCACCCCGAGCATGGACGAGGCCGCCCGCAGCCTTGGACGAGGTTCCTGGCGCACCTTGTTGCGCGTGCACGTGCCGATGGTGCGGGGCAGCCTGTTGACCGCCGGGTTGATGGTGTTCGTGGAGGTGATGAAGGAGCTTCCCGCCACCATGATCGTGCGACCGTTCAACTTCGACACCTTGGCGGTCGAGGTCTACCGGCTCGCGTCCGACGAGCGTCTGCGGCAGGCAGCGGGCCCCGCCCTTGCCATCGCGGTCGTCGGCATGGTGCCGGTGGTCTTGCTCAGCTTCGCCATCGCGCGTACGCGCGGGCGCGAGTGACGCCGGCGCCGACGCCCGACGGCGCGCGTTCGGCCGTGCTTCGTGGCGCACGACCGCGCCCCGGGCCGTGGGTCGGGCCCGGGGCGCGATGGTCGGTTGGATGCGTCCTGACGCTCCGGCTCGGCGGAGCAGGTGCTCCGGCTCAGCGCCAGCCGACGCGGTCCATCAGCATCACGGCGGCAGGGTTGTTGCGACCGTAGGCGACGACGTCGAGGTCGTCGGCGACGAACGGGCCGAAGCGCTGCAGCACGTCCGGCAGCGGCACTCCTTCCACCACCGGGTACTCGAAGTTCTCGCGCACGAAGATGGCTTGCGCCTCCGGCGTTACCAGGAACTCGAGGAAGCGGATGGCGTTGTCGCGGTTGGGGGCGTTGGTGGTGACGCCGGCCCCGCTGATGTTCACGTGGGCACCGCGTCCCTCTTGGTCGGGGAACACGACGCCGACGGCGGTAGCCACCACGGTGTCGGCGGGATCGCTGGAGGCGAACAGCCGGGCCACGTAGTAGTGGTTCACCAGCGCCACGTCGCACTGCCCGGCCGCGACGGCGCGTACCTGAGCCGTGTCACTGCCTTCTGGCGGACGCGCGAAGTTCGCCACCAACCCGCGTCCCCACGCCTCGGTGGCGTCGAGGCCGAGGTGCTCGATCATGGACGCCACCAGCGACTGGTTGTAGATGTTGCTGCTCGAGCGCACGCAGACGCGCCCGCGCCACGCATCGTCGGCGAGCTCCTGGTAGGTCGTCGGCGGCGTCGTCACGCTCCCGCGGTTGTAGACGATGACGCGCGCACGGCGCGAGAGGCCGAACCACAGGCCGTCGGGATGGCGCAGGTTGGCAGGCACGGCCGCCTCCAACACCTCGGAGGAGACCGGCTGCAGCAGGCCGGCCTGCTCGGCGCGCCACAGGCGGCCCGCATCGGCGGTGAAGAACAGGTCGGCGGGGCTGTTGCGTCCCTCGCTGCGGAGGCGCTCGATGAGCTCGTCCTCGCCCCCCTGGATGGCGTTGACGCGGATGCCGGTGGCGTCTTCGAACATCTGATAGAGCAGCGCGTCGGAGTCGTAGTGCCGCGAGGTGTAGACGTTGACCTCGCCCTGCGCCCGCGCGGCGCCGAGGCCGAGCGAGAGGACGAGCAGCGGGAGGACGGTCGCCGCGGTCACGAGCGCGCGCGCCGGGGCGAGGAAGCGTAGGGACATGCCGGATCCTTTCGGCCGCGCGGGGGGAAGTGGGAAGCCACGGGCCAATACCTGAGTGAAGCACTCGGGTATGGCGCGATTGTTCCAAGGATGCCGGGGCCTGTCAACCCCCCGTGCTCGCTCGATCGGGTTCGTGCCGAAGGGTGCCTGGGTCGCTTGGAAGCGCAGCGGACCGGAGGGCGGAGGCTACCCGCCGCTGCCTACCGCTCGCGGCGTCCGTGCCGTTCGGGTCCGTGCCGTTCGGGTTCGCGCCGTTCGGCTTCGCGCCGCGGGAAGGTGGCCGAGGCGTCTTCGTCGTCTTGCACCAGGAAGTCCTCACCCGCCAACGACTCGACGTGGTGCCGCACCTCGTGCGTGAGCGTCTCCCAGATCTCGCTCTCCCAGTCGAAGTCGGGATCGTCGCCCGCGACCTCCACGAACGAGCCGTAGTAGAGCGCCACGTGGCGTCCCAGTCCTTCGCCCGCACCGAGGAAGTCGGCCGGGCCGGGATCGAGGTACTCGCCGAGCCGGAAGACGTCGTCGTACTCTTCTTCCGGCTTCGCCTCCGGCAGGACGTGCACGCCTTGCAGACCACGCAGGAACTCGTTCGGGATCTCCTCGACCATCTCCTCGACGAGCGCTTGGAACGCCTCGAACGTCATGGGGCCATGCTAGCCGGGTCGGCTGGCGGCAAGCGTCTCCGGCGCGTCCAGCAAGCGCATGGGCGCACCTTCGGCGGCGCTGGCGTAGGCCGCCAGGATGATGCGCACCGCCTCCCTGCCGTCCTCGCCGGTGCAGACGACCGGGCCGTCGCCACGCACCGCGTCCACGAACGCCATCACGTGGCGCGTGTGCGGCGAGGCGCCGGTGAACGCGAAGGTGGTCACGTCGGTCGTGTCCCAGCTGCCGCCCGGCGAGCCGCGGTAGGCGTGGCGTAGGGTGGGTGGGCCGTAGCGGTTGGTGCACTCCAGTGCCCCTTCGGTACCGTAGACCCAGAACCCTTCTTCCCAACCCGTGGCGGTCCAGGCGGTCTCGATCACGCCGAGCGCACCGTCGTCGAAGCGCAGGCTGACGTGCGCCGTGTCCTCCAGTTCGACGGGGTAGGCCAAGGTGGCCATGCGGGCGAACACCTCTTCCACCCGGCCGCCGAAGAAGCGCGCCAGGTCGGCGAGGTGGCAGCCGTTGTCGAGCAGCGTGCCGCCACCGGCGCTGGCGCGCGAGGTGAACGACGGGCGGATGCCGGTTCCGCCCCAATCGTGCGCCTGGCGGAGCCGCACGTGGGTGGTGCGGCCGATCGCCCCCGACGCGATCATCTCCTTGGCGCGCCGTGCCGGGCCGCTCGAGCGCAGCTGGTGGTTCACCGCCAGCACCACGCCTGCACCTGCGCAGGCGGCGATCATCTCGTCCGCCAAGGTGAGGTCGAGCGCCATCGGTTTCTCGACCAGCACGTGGACGCCGGCCGCCGCCGCGGCCAGGGTCGCGGGGTGGTGCACCACGGTGGGCGCGGCGATGCTGACGGCGTCGAAGCCGCCGACGTCGAACATCTCGCGGTAGTCGGTGTACGTGCGGTCGACTCCCCAGGTGCGGGCGCGCGCGGCGAGCTGCGCGGCATCGACGTCGCACAACGCCACCACCTCGGCGCCGGCGGCGCGGTACCCGTCGAAGTGGGACTGGGAGATGCCGCCCATGCCGATGATGGCGACACGCAATGGCTGGCGCATGGATACCTCTAGAGGATGGGGGTCTTGCTCGGGTTGGGGACCGGCTCCAGCGCGGCGGTCTCCGGGCTGCCGGCGTCGTCGCGGCGCAGCAGCGGGCGAGCGTACGCCGCCGCGTTCGCCACGATGCGCCGGACGTGCGGGTCGTGGTAGGTGGGGTAGGTCTCGTGACCGGGCCGGAAGTACACCACCCTGCCGTGCCCGCGACGCCACGACATCAGGCTGCGGAACACCTCGCCGCCTTGGAACCACGAGATCATCACCAGCTCGTCGGGGTCCGGCACGTCGAAGCGTTCGCCGTACATCTCCTCCTGCGGCAACTCGACGTACGAGGGCACGCCCGCCAGCATCGGGTGCGCCGGGTGCACGCTCCAGAGCCGCTCCTTCTCGTCGGCCTCGCGCCACCGCAGCGAGCAGTGCGTGCCCATCAGGCGCGTGAACGGCTTCGAGTAGTGGCCCGAGTGCAGCACGACCAGTCCCATGCCGGCGAGCACCGCACGCTGGACCCGCTCGGCGACGACGTCGCTCACCTCGCCGTGCGCCTTGTGCCCCCACCAGATCATCACGTCGGTGGCGTCCACCACCGCCTGCGACAGACCGTGCTCGGGTTCGCGCAACGTCGCCGTCCGGACGACGGCGCCGAGGTGCTCTTCCAAGGCACGGCCCAAGGTGGCGTGGATGCCATCCGGGTAGATGGCGCGGACGACGTCGCTCTCGACTTCGTGAAGGTACTCGTTCCACACGGTCACGCGCAGGGGCGCCTCGGCTGCCCCGGGCGTCCGGGGGGACGGCGTGGCCTGGGTGGGAGCGTGGCGGGCTGGGGTCTCGGGCATGGACATGCTCCAGGGTACGGCGTGACGGGAGACTCTGGCGGTGCGGATGCGCCGGAGGCGCACTCAGTCGGTCACGGCCCCTTGCGAGGCGCTACTGACCAACTTCGCGTACTTCGCCAACACCCCGTGCGCGTAGCGCGGCGCCGGGGCCGTCCAGGCGGCGCGACGACGCGCCAACACCGCGTCGTCCAGCTCGACCTGGAGCAGGTTTCGCTCCGCGTCGATGGTGATGACGTCGCCTTCCTCCACCAACGCGATCGGGCCGCCGGCGGCCGCCTCCGGCGCGACGTGGCCGACCACCAGGCCGTACGTGCCGCCCGAGAAGCGCCCGTCGGTGATCAGGCCGACGGCGTCGCCGAGGCCCTTGCCGATGATGGCGCTGGTGGGGGAGAGCATCTCGCGCATGCCGGGGCCGCCGCGCGGACCCTCGTAGCGGATCACGATGACGTCGCCGGCTCGGATGCGGTCTCCCAAGATGGCGTCCAGGCAGGCCTCCTCGCTCTCGAAGACGCGCGCCGGGCCGGAGATGCGGGTCTGCTTGAGCCCTGTCGTCTTGGCCACGGCCCCGTCCGGCGCCAAGTTGCCGCGCAGCACGTTGAGGTGGCCCTGGGCGTAGAGCGGCGCGTCGAACCGATGCACCACGTCCTGGCCGGCGGGCGGCGCGGCCGCCACGGCAGCTAGGTTCTCGGCCACCGTACGACCGGTGATGGTCAGGCTGTCGCCGTGCAGCAGACCGGCTTCGAGCAGCATCTTCATCACCAGCGGGATCCCACCGACGCGATGCAGGTCGGTGGCGACGTAGCGGCCCGACGGCTTGAGGTCGCACAGCACCGGGGTGGTGCGGCGCAGACGTTCGAAGTCGTCCATCGTCAACGGCACCTCGGCGGCGTGGGCGATGGCCAGGAGGTGCAGCACCGCGTTGGTGCTGCCGCCGACGGCCATGACCACGCGGATGGCGTTCTCGAAGGCGGCGCGCGTCATGATCTTGCGCGGGGTCAGGTCCGACTCGATGGCACGCACCAGGGCGCGGGCGCTCTCCTCGGCGCTGACGCGCTTCTCGTCGTCCTCGGCGGCCATGGTGCTGGAACCGGGCAGGCTCATGCCCATCGCCTCGATGGCGGACGACATGGTGTTGGCGGTGTACATGCCGCCGCACGAGCCGGCGCCAGGGCAGGCGTGCGTCTCGATGGCGCGGAACGTCTCGAGCGGGATGCGACCGGCGGCGTAGGAGCCGACCGCCTCGAAGACGCTGACGATGGTGAGGTCCTCGCCGTCGTAGTGACCGGGCTTGATGGTGCCGCCGTAGACGAACACCGACGGGATGTCCATGCGCGCCTACGCGATCATCGCGATAGACGAGGACTCCGGGGATAACTCGCACGCG
>CAZACZ010000005.1:0-27923 GCA_964483695.1 uncultured bacterium
GCGAGCAGGCGCCGCCGAACGCGGTGCGCTCCCCCCACCCCGACCACCCGGCCGTGGCAGCCTCGGCCCAACAGGCTCAAGGGGCACACCACGGCGCAGGCTCGGCCGTTCGCGGCGGGGCCGCCCGCGCAATCCGGAGCGCATGCGTCAGGATTCATGCCGCAGCATCGCCCGCACGCCGGCCGAGGCACCAGGGACATCCGCCACGCCGCGGCACGAGATCGCGCCGCGACGGGGGTGCCCCGGCCGCGGCGCGGACGGATGGTGGGACGAGCGTCAGCGGTTGTCGGGCCTCGGGGTCGCCTCGGTCGAGGCGGGAAGCACCGGCAGCTGCAGCGCGAAGGCGGGGATCTCGCCTTCGAGCGCCCCGTAGAACGCCACGATGGCGTCGAGGTCCTCGGCGAACAGCTCGCGGCCCAACTGGACGCGCGCCATGATCTCGGTGGCGTCGCGTACGTTCCACACCGAACCGTCGTGGAAGTACGGGTAGGTGCGGGTGATGTTGCGCAGCGACGGGACCTTGAACACGTACAGGTCGGCTTCCTGGTGCGTCACCGCGAACCGGCCGACGTCCATCGGCATGGTGGGCGAGCTGATGGTGACGAACTCGCGGGTGGCTTCCCAGTACGACTCCACCAGCCCGAAGCGCGCGTTGATCTTCCCGCCCAGGGCGGCGCCGCCGTGGCATCCGGCGCAACCGTTCTGCACGAAGGCGTCGAGGCCGGCAAGTTCGGCTTCGGTGAGGGCCGTGACGTCGCCCTGCAGGAAGGCGTCGAAGCGCGACGGCGTGAGCAGCGTCCGTTCGAAGGCGGCGATCGCGTCGGCGATGTTCTCGTACGTCAACGGCTCGGGCTCACCGGGGAAGGCGGCCGCGAAGCGTTCGACGTACTCGGGCATGGAGGCGATGCGTTCGACGGCGAACTCCTGACCGGGGATGGCCATCTCGATCGGGTTCAGCACCGGGCCCTGCGCCTGCTCTTCGACGTCGGCGGCGCGGCCGTCCCAGAACTGCGTGGCGTGAAGCGCCGCGTTGAGCACCGTCGGCGAGTTGCGCGGCCCGACCGACCAATCGTGCCCCAGCGCCGTCGGGAGGTTGTCGACGCCGTAGGTGGCGATGTTGTGGCAGCTGTTGCAGGAGATGAAGCCGCTGAGCGACAGGCGCGGCTCGTAGTAGAGCATCTTGCCGAGCTCGACCTTGGCGTCCGTGACGGGGTTGTCCGGGTTGTCCACCAGTTCCGGCAGCGGTGCGAACAGGCTCTGGGCGGTCTGCTGCAACGCTGCGGCTCGGTCCTGCGCGCCGGCCACGCCGACGAGGACCGCAAGGACGAGAACGGTGCAGACGAAGACGGACGTGAGCGACCTCATGGGAGTCCTCCCTCGGCCCGCGTCCAGGGTGCATCCTCACGCTAGCAACGCGCATCGCACGCGTCGCGGGCCATCCGTCCCTTGACGAACGTTCGCCGCGGGGCGTGGTCCTTCGCGGCGCGCTCGCCCGCTCGGATCGTCGCGCATCGCGTCGCTCGTGGCCCGCGCCGCGGCTACGGATGCAGGATCGTGACCCCCAACGGCGCGAACCGCCCCATCGACGCCAGCACCTCGCCCGCGTCCGCCAGCGGCCTCCGCGCCCCGATCAGGCGCTCGAGCGGCATGGCGGTGGTGGCCACGAACGTCAGCATCTCCGGGTACCGTCGCGCCTGCATCCCGTGGCTCCCGAGGATGCGCAGTTCGTGCTTGATGGCGAGCTCGAGCGGGACGCTGGGGCTGGCGTCGTCGCCCAGCAGGAGGCCGAGTTGCAGATGCCGACCGCGCTTGCGCAGCGAACGGATCCCTTGCCGCGCCGTCTCGGCGCTGCCCAGTGCGTCGACGGAGACGTGCGCGCCGCCGTCGGTCAGTGTTCGCGTGGCTTCCACCGGGTCGTGCTCGCGAGCGTCGACGGTGGCGTCTGCCCCGAGGGTGCGGGCCAGCGCGAGTCTGCCCGGCTCGATGTCGACGGCGATCACCCGCGCTCCCATGCGCGCCGCGATGGCGACGCTCGACAGCCCCACGCCACCGCAACCGTAGACCACCACCGTCTCGCCGGGTCGGACGGCGGCGTGGGCGGTGAGGCCCGCGTAGGCGGTGGTGAAGCGGCATCCGAGGCTGGCAGCGCGGTCGAAGTCGAGCTCGTCGGGAAGCGGCACCAGGTTGACGTCGGCCCACGGCACCATCACCACCTCGGCGAAGCTGCCCCAACCGTCGAAGCCAGGTTGGTACTCGCGCCGGCACAGGTTCTGGTGCCCGGCATCGCACTCGGGGCAGGCGCCGCAGCCGCAACAGAACGGCGCCGTGACGCGTTCGCCGCCGCGGAAGCGCCGCACCTCGGCCCCGACGGCGCGCACCACGCCGGCGTACTCGTGCCCCGGGACGTGCGGGAACCGCACCGTGTCGTCGTGGCCCACCCAGGCGTGCCAGTCGCTGCGGCACACGCCGGTGGCGCGCACCTCCACCAGGGCACCGTGGGGCGGCAGATCGGGGTCGGCGGCGGTGGTCAGGTACGGGGTGCGGTTGGGAGCGTCGACGAGGATGGCGCGCATGGCGCATGCTAGCGCCGCCGCCACATCGGAGGGAACCGGGACACCCAACACTGGCGCGCTCCAGCGCCGGCGGAAAACCATCGGCGTAGCGGAGACCTTGGCCGCTTGAGGAGGGCGTGTCGATGCGGGCCATGGTGGTGTACGAGTCGATGTACGGCAACACCCACAAGGTTGCCCAGGCCTTGGCGGCGGGTCTGGCGCGGTTCATGTCGGTCGACCTGGTGGAGGTCGGCTCGGCGCCGGCCACGCTCCCCGTCGACCTGGACCTGTTGTTGGTGGGCGGACCCACGCATCGCTTCGGCCTGAGCCGCGTCAGCAGCCGCGCCGACGCGGTGACGTGGGCGCGCAACGGCAGCATCGAGCCTCCGCCCGAAGCGGTGGCGGAGGCTAGGCGCCTCGGCCTGCGCGATTGGTTCCGGACCCTCGCCGCCAAGCCGCAGCGCAGGACGCCATCGGTCGCGTTCGGCACGCAACTCGCGCACCCCCGTTGGCTGGCGCGCATGGGCACCGCGGCCGACGCCATCGAGCACCGGCTGCTGTGGCTGGGCATGCCGCTGGCGGCTCCCTTGCAGCAGTTCTACGTCGACGGCCTGGTCGGGCCGCTTGTAGCCGGCGAGGAGGAGCGCGCCACGGCGTGGGCGGCGAACCTGGCGGCCGAGATCACCGGCCGCAGCTCGGACGTGCTGCAGCGCCTCGCTCGGGAGCACGAGCGCATCCTCGATTGGCAGCGGCGCAGCAGCGGCGGTTGACGTGCGCTACCCGGTGAAGCGCCCCCGGGGTGCTTCCCGATGCGCCGGTTCGTCTCAGACGCGCCCGGGCAGCACCCGCACCATGTGCACCTCGTCGACCGGCTCCCCGTCGACGACCAGGGCGTGCCGTTCGTGGCCGAACGCTTCGAACCCGAACGACTCGTACAAGCGCAGCGCCGGCACGTTGTCGGCGGCCACCGCGAGGTTCACCTGGCGAACCCCGGGCATGCCCGAGGCGTGTTCGAGCAGGCGACGCACCAGCGCGTCGGCCAGGCCGCGGCCGCGCGCAGAAGGCGTCACGTACATGCCCCACAGCAGCGCCTTGTGGCGTTCCTTGGCGTACTCGAGCCGGTAGAGCCCCACGGTGCCCACGAGGTGGCCCCCGCGGAACGCACCGAGCACCACCTGGTCCGGGCCTGGCGCGATCCGCGACGCGGTGGCTTCGAGGGTGCGCCGCTCCGCCTCCTCGGGGCTGCTCCCGAACGCCCTCGGGCTGTCGCGCAGGCCCTCCAACCGCAGCGCGTGGTACGCGCTCGCGTCGTCCCGGGTGAGCGGACGGATGGTGACGGCGTCGTACGGCGTCGCCGGGGTGGCGGCTTCGTGCGGTTCATCGCTAGGCATGGCGTCCCCTTCCTAGGTTCGCGGCACCGGGAGGTTCAGCCGCAGCAGCCTACTCCCGACACGGACCACGACCACCACGGCCGCGCCGGCGAGGAGCGCCACACCGTCGCCGAGAGGCTGCAGCAGGAAGGTCGCGAGGGCCCCGGCTGCCGCGGCCGAGGCGTAGAAGTCCCCGGCTCGGTAGAAGATGCCCGGCACCTTGCCGGTGAGCACGTCGCGCAGCACGCCGCCGCCCACGCCACTGACGGCCCCGGCGAAGACCGTGCCCCACATCCCCATGCCGTACGCCATGCCGCGCTCGGCGCCGAGCGCCGCGAAGATCGCCAAGCCGAGCGTGTCGAGGACGTAGAGCAGGCGGCTCTCGAGCCGCAGCCAGCGGTGCACCACGAACACGACCAGCGCCGTGGCCGCCACCATCCACAAGAGCGGTTCGTTGGTGAACGACGCAGGCGGCAACGCTCCCACGATGACGTCGCGGATCGATCCGCCGCCGATGGCGGTGACCGCCGCCAGCACCAGCACGCCGACCATGTCGAACTTCGCGCGCACCGCGACCAACGCGCCGGTGGCGGCGAACGTCAAGGTGCCGAGCCAGACCAGGATGGCCACGATGTCCACGCGAGGAGCATACGGTGCGCGCCCGCCCCGCGTTCCAGGGGTCCGGGGAGCGGCCGGCGCGTAGGGAAGCGGCGTCGTAGCATCGCCGCGGAGGCAACCGATGCGTCTCACCAGCTACCGCACCCCGCTCGGCCCGGCCGCGGCCGTCGTCACCTCGGCGGGCGCCGTTCCGGTGCACCAGATCAACGCTCGCTTCGGCGCCGCCTGGCCCACCTCGGTCGAGGAGCTCGTCCGTCAGGAGCGCCTGTTCGAGCTGAAGGCGTGGCTCGCCGGCGCCCCGGAGCAGGTGGCAGGCATGCCGGTGCTGGCGCAGGGTGCCGCGCCGGCCCCGCTGCTGCTGCGGCCGCCGAAGATCCTCGGCGTGGGGCTCAACTACCTCGAGCACGCCGGCGACTTGGGCGAGAAGCGACCGGAGGAGCCGGCCACCTTCATGAAGCCGGCCACCACCATCATCGGCGCCGGCGACACCGTGCCCATCCCCCGCCAAAGCGAACGCACCACCGGCGAAGGGGAGTTGGGCGTGATCATCGGCCAGCACTGTCGTGACGTGGACGAGGCGGACGCGGCCGCCGTGGTGGCGGGCTTCACCACCATCGTCGACATGACCGCCGAGGACATCCTCCAGCGCAACCCACGCTTCCTGACGCGTGCGAAGAGCTTCGACGGCTTCCTGGCGCTCGGCCCGGACCTGGTGAGCGTCGACGAGGTCGACGACCTTCCCGGCCTCACCGTCACGACGCTGCACGGGGGCGAAGCGGCGCGGCAGAACGTCGTGGCGAACATGATGTTCTCGCCCTGGACCTTGGTGGCGTTCTTCTCGCAGATCATGCCACTCGAGCCGGGCGACGTCATCTCCACCGGCACGCCGGGCGCGGTGGTGTTGCAGCACGGCGACACGGTCGGGTGCGCCATCCCCGGCGTCGGTCGCATCGAGTGCCCGGTGATCGACCGCAAGGTGGTCGGCTAGGGGGAGCGTAGCCGCGGTGTGCCTCGCGGCGCGGCGGGCGCGGTTCGGTCATCTGCGACAATGGCGGCGTCATGGCGCGCACCCCGAGCTACGTCGAACGCGTCCCGTCGACCGGCATCTTCGCCATCCTGCTCACGGTGGCGGCCTTGACGGGCGGCGCGGCGTTGGCCCAGGCGTGGATCGGACCGTTGGGATCGGACCCCGCGCCGACGTGGTTCTACGCGGGGTTCTCGGCGCTGTTCGCGGGGCTGGCGGCGACGTTCCGCCGGGTCGACGTGCGGCTCGATCGCCACGGCATCGAGGTGGCGTACGGCATCGTGCGGCGCCGCTTGGCCTGGCGTGACGTCGACGCGGTGGAGCGCGACGACCGACCGGCGTTCTACGGCTACGGCGTGCGCTTCGGGCGCTCGCGCGGGCGCTGGGTGTGGGTGATCAACGTCATCGGCGCGCCCTGCGTGGCGGTGCTCACCCGTCGGCACGGTCCGGCGTCGCTGGTCTTCTCGACGCGGCGGCCGGACGAGGTCGTTGCCGTCGCCCGGCAGTACCTCGCGCAGCGCACCCGGCGGACCTGAGCGCTCGAGCCGCGGTAGGCGGCGAGGCTCGGGCGATGCCGGCCATCCCCTCGTGGTGCACGCACCGTACTCGCGAGGCGCGCTCTCGTCTTGACGCGCTCGCCGCGATGGACGATGCTACGTCGCTGCGACGCGACCGAACCGGTTGCTGCGCGGCCCCTTCGCTCATCATGTGCCGTTTCGCCGGTCGGGCGCGCGTGCGTCCTCGCCCGTCCGCGCACCAGGAGGAACCATGGCAGGTGTGCTGAGAACCGTTCTGCTCGCATCGCTCCTTGCCGGCGCAGCGTCGGCGTCTGCGCCGTTCTTCCTACCCACCGGCGCGGAGGTCTACAACACCCACGCCCCGCGGGTGGAGATGGACGCCGCCGGCGGCGTCCACCTCGCGTACCCGGCGTACGTGCCGGCTGACGCCTTCTACGCCTATTGCCCCGGTCCGTGCGACGACCCCGAGGACTTCTCGGTGGTGGTGTTCCCCACCGGCGGCGCCGGCACGGTGCACAACGTCATGCTGGCGCTCGACGCGAACGGCGCGCCGCACGTGCTGATCGCCACCGGCACCACCGTCATGTACGCCAGTTGCTCCGGCGACTGCCGCCGCCAGGACGCTTGGCGCCTCACCACCGTCCTCGATCACGGCGGCGAGCGTGAGGTGACGGGCGAAGCCTTCGCACTCGACCCCGCCGGCCGGCCCCGCTTCGTCATGCACGCGTACCGCGCCATGTTCGGCATCGGCGCCCCCGAGCCGGGCACCTTCCTGGTGTCGTGCGATGGCGGGTGCCATGGCCCATCGCGCTGGAGCGTGGCCAGGATCAGCGATCAGATCTGGCAGGAGAACACCTTGCGCTACGACGCGAACGGCGTGGCGCACCTCGCCACCGTCGCAACCACCGACGACGGCGACCTCGTGGCCTACCTGCGTTGCGAGAGCGACTGCGCCAACGAAGAGGTCGACAACTGGCCCGGCGTCGGTCTGGCGTACGGCTACTCCGACCGCTGGGTGGAGGAGATCGATCCCGCGGTGTCGCTCGCGCTCACGCCCGACGGACGACCGCGCCTGGTGTTTCTCGGAAGCGGGGACGGAGGCCGGTTCTTGGCCTACTTCGCCTGCGATCACGACTGCGCTGCTGCCGGCGGCGCCGCCTGGGTGGGCAACTACTTGCTCGACGGCGACATCGGCGACGGTCTCGACCTGGCGCTCGACGCCGCCGGTCGGCCGCGCATCGCCTACACCTACGACGGGCACATCTTCCTGCTGCACTGCGAAGGCGACTGCCTGGCCGACGAGGACGCCGACTGGGGGATCGCCAAGGTCGAGATGGGAAGCGACATGCCGCCGGACCTGATCATCCCGTACGCCGACTGCAACGTCGCGGCGTGGTTCCTGCGGCAACCGTCGCTGGCCATCGGCAGCGATGGCCTGCCGCGCGTGGCGTACCGCGCCGAGGACATCAGCGGCGGCGGCAGCCTCTACACCCCGCCCGACCGGCCGCGTTGCCTGGCCGGGGCCGACATGACGCTCGACCGGTTCGTGGCGCTCACCGGGTACGCTGGCGAGTAGCTGGAGGGTCGCGATGGAGTACCTACCGTTCGGTCGAACCGGGCACGTGAGCAGCCGCGCCATCTTCGGCGCGTTCGCCCTGGGCCGCGTCCCCCAAGGGGAAGCCGATCGGCTGGTGGAGACCGCGATCGCCCATGGCATCAACCACATCGACGTCGCCGCCACCTACGACGACGCGGAACTGCGTCTGGGACCGTGGATGGAACGCGAACGCGGGCGCTTCTTCCTCGCGACCAAGACCTGGGAGCGCGAGGCCGGCGCGGCCGGCGACGACATCCGCCGCTCGCTCGAGCGCATGCGCACCGACCACGTCGACCTGATCCAGCTGCACAACCTCGCCGACCCCGCCGAGTGGGAGGTCGCGATGGGTCCGGGCGGGGCGTTGGAGGCGTGCCTCGCGGCGCGGGAGGAAGGGCTGGTGCGCTTCATCGGTGTCACTGGCCACGGTCTCGGGGTCGCGGCCATGCACCTTCGCAGCCTCGAAGCGTTCGACTTCGACAGCGTGCTGTTCCCGTTCAGCTACATCCTGATGAAGGACCCCGGCTACGCCGCCGACGTGCGGCGCTTGATGGCCACCTGCCGCGAGCGCCGGATCGCGATGCAGACCATCAAGGCCGTCACCAAAGGACCGTGGCGGGTGCGCACGCCGGAGCAACCCACCTGGTACGAGCCGCTGACGCGGCAAGAGGACATCGACGCCGCCACGCACTGGGTCCTGGCCGAACCGGACGTGTTCCTGAACACCGTCGGCGACCCGGCGTTGGTCCCGCTGGCGCTCGACGCGGTGGAGCGCTTCGAGGTCAAGCCCAGCGACGAGCGCATGGAGCAGCTGCTGGCGCGGGCCGACATGCGCCCGCTGTTCACCGCCTGAGGCGGGTTCGGCCGCCGCCAACCGCCTGACGTGGGGTCGGCCGTCGCCCACCGCCTGACGCCGGTTCGGCCGCCGCCTACCGCCTGACGTACGACCATCTGCGTCCACGGCCGAGCGGCCCGAGCGAACGCCTCCCAGCCGCGGGCGCCCAACGATGGACCCAGGCCTCATCCGTTCGGCCGATGCCCCGCCAGGGCGTTCCCGCCTACCTTGGACGCAACGGGCCAGGTGACCGAGCGAGGTCGCCGACCGCGCTGCTCACGGAGCGCGAGCGCTCGCGCACGGCCCACGGGAGGCAGGACATGACCGACGAACGTCACGACACGCAGACGGGCCAGCAGCAGACGGCCGACCAGCAGGCCGCGGGGCAGAGCCAGCCGGGCGGCCACGGCGAGCGGCGCACCTTCACCGAGGAGTTCAAGGTCTCCGGCGAGGCCGTGGTGTCGAAGGTGAAGGAGCTGGTGCGCGAGGGGAACGTCCGCCGCATCAGCATCAAGAACGAAGAGGGCCGCACGTTGGTGGAGATCCCCCTGACGATCGGCGTCATCGGCACGGTGCTGCTGCCGGTGTGGGCCGCCATCGGCGCCATCGCCGCCCTGGTCGCGAACCTCACCATCACGGTCGAGCGGGTGGCCGACGCCACGCCGCCCGCGTCGCCGACACCGCCCGCACCGCCCAGCCAGGGCCCGGCGCAGGGCTGAACCGGACGCGACGGCCGAGCGCCCTTACGGCGCCCGTCCGAACACGAAGTGGGGCGGGGAGAACCTTCCCCGCCCCACTTCCTTCGTGCTGTGCGTTCTTGCCGTGTGCCGCGGCGGACAGCTCTACGCCGCCGCGGCGGCGGCCGGCGTCAGCCGACCGTCAGCGATCGAGCCAGGTGGTGCGCAGGCCCAGGTAGCTGGTGTTCGGGAAGTGCTCGAAGCCCATCACGTCGCTCCGGAGCGCCTCGAACTGCGAGGAGTGGAACAGGAAGACGTGCGGCGCCAAGTCGAGGATGCGGTGCTGCGCCTCGACGTAGATCGCGCGGCGCTCCTCCTGGTCGGCCACCTGACGGCCACGCTCGAGCAGCGCGTCGAGCTCCGCGTCGCTGAAGTTGCCCAGGTTGCCGCCGTTGTTCGTGTAGAAGACGTTGAACAGGAAGTCGTCCGGGTCGGACTGGCCGGACTCGCCCAGGATGGTGGCCTGGAAGTCGCCTTCGAGCGCCTTGGGCAGGTAGATGCTCCAGTCCTCGGCGACGATGTTGGCGGTGATGCCGATGTCGGCCAGGTTCGCCTGGATCACTTCGGCCGGCGTGCGCAGGAAGTCGTAGGTGCTGGTGACGTACAGGTCGAAGGTGAAGCCGTTCGGGTACGCCGAGGCTGCCAAGGCGGCGCGGGCGGCCTCGAGGTCGCGGCCGACGTACGGGCTGTCGTTCACGCCGTAGTAGTTCGACGCCGGGATGGTGGTGCCGGTGGCGGGCACGCCGCCGGTGCCGAACAGCGCCAAGTCGACGATGGCCTGCTCGTCGATGGCGTACGACATCGCCCGGCGCACGTTGACGTCATCGAACGGCGCGCGCTCGACGTTGAGGTAGATGCTGCGGAAGTTCGCCGCCAGGCCACCGACCACCTGCACGTTCGAGTCGGCGCGCAGGATGTCGACGTCGGCAGCTGGCACGTACTCGATGAAGTCGGCGTTGCCGGTCTGGATGGCGGTGGTGCGGGCAGTGGGGTCCGGGTAGAACTGGAAGGTGATGCCGTCGAGGTACGGCAGCTGGTTGCCGCCTTCGTCCGCTCCCCAGAAGTTCGGGTTGCGCTGGAGCACCAGGCGCGTCTGCGGCAGGTACTCGACGAACTGGAACGGGCCGGTGCCGATGACGGTGTTCTGCAGGTCGCCGTGCTCCTTCACCACGTCTTCCGACACGATGACGTTGAGGCTCGCCGCCAGCTTCGACAGCAGCGGGCTGAACGGCTCGGACAGCGTCATGACCACGGTGTCGTCGTCGGGCGTGGCGATGGACGAGACCACCGCGAAGTCGTCGGCGCGCGGCGAGGCAATGGCCGGGTCCTTGATGCGCTCGATGGAGAACTTGACGTCCGACGCCAGCAACGGCTCGCCGTTGTGGAACGTCACGCCGTCGCGCAGGTCGAAGGTCCACACCAGGCCGTCGTCGGAGACGGTCCACGACTCGGCCAACGCCGGCACGATGCGCAGCGACGAGTCGAACGCCACCAGCGTGTCGTAGACGTTCTCGAGCATGTTGCGGGTGGAGGTCGCGTTGGTGATGTGCGGGTCCAGACCGACCGGGTCGGTCTGCATGCCGGCGACCAAGGTGCCGCCGTACCTGGGCTGGGCGAACGCCAGCGCAGCGCTCAACAAGAGGGTCAGGACGATCATCCGTCGGGCCATGCACTACCTCCGGGGGCGGGCGAGGCGGCGGGAAGCGGCGTCAGGACCGTTCCGGGAAGACCGCCGTCGCGGCTCCGGGGCCACCGGAGCGTAGCAGGCAAGATACACCGCCGCCGCGTTCCTCCGCTTGGGCGGATGCGTGTGCGCGGGCTACCGGCCGCGCGTGCGCGGGTCGAGGGCGTCGCGCAGCGCGTCGCCGAAGAGGTTGAAGCCGAGCACGACCAGCATGATCGCTAGGCCGGGCGCTACCGTCGCCCACGGGCTGAGTTGCAGGAAGCGCCGGCCCTCGGCCACCATCAACCCCCAGCTCGCCGCCGGCGGTTGCGTGCCGAGCCCCAGGAACGACAGCGACGCTTCGGCCAGGATGCCGTAGGCCAGGCGCAGCGTGACCTCGACGATCAGCGGAGCGGACGCCGCAGGGAGGATCGCCACCAGAAGGACGCGCCAGTCGCGGCTGCCGAGCGAGCGGCTGGCTTCCACGAACAGCTCCTCGCGCACCGTCAGCACCGAGGCGCGCGCCACGCGCACGAACGGCCCGACGTACACCAGGCCGATGGCCAACACCAAGTTCACGAAGCCGGGCCCGAGGAACGCCAGCAGCGCGATCGCCAGCAGGATCGCGGGGAACGAAAGCAGCACGTCGGTGACGCGCATGATGACGGCGTCGAGCCAACCTCGGTAGAACGCCGCCAACACCCCAAGGATCCCGCCCACCACCAACGCGAAGAAGGTGGCGGCCGCAGCCACCGACAACGAAGCGCGTCCGCCGTAGACGATGCGTGACAGGGTGTCGCGGCCGTACTGGTCGGTGCCGAGCCAGTGCTCGGCGGTAGGGCCGAGCAGGCGCGCGGGCGGGTCGAGCGCCACCGGGTCGTAGGGCGCCACCCACGGCGCGAAGATCGCGGCCAGTGCCGCCACCACCACGATCGCCGCCCCCACCGCGCCGCTGCCGGAGAGCAGGTGGCGGAGCGTCGCGACGCGCGTGCCCGCGCGGCCGGTGCGCTGCATCGTGCCCCCGTCAGCCATACCGAACACGCGGGTCGATGAGGGTGTAGAGCACGTCCACCAGTAGGTTCACCACCACGAAGGCGGCGGCGATCAGCAGCACCGCTCCCTGCACCACCGGGTAGTCGCGCAGGTTGATCCCTTCCAACGCGAAGCGGCCCACGCCGGGCAGGCTGAACACCTGCTCGATGATGACGGCGCCGCCCAACAACTGCCCGAACTGCAGCCCGACGACGGTGACCACCGGGATGAGCGCGGTGCGCAGCGCGTGGCGCAGGATGACGGAGTGCTCGGCCAGGCCCTTGGCGCGCGCGGTGCGCACGTAGTCGCGCCCCAGCACCTCCAGCAGCGTCGAGCGCACGATGCGGGCGGTGGCCGCTGCCAGGATGAGCCCGAGCGACAGCGCCGGAAGGATCATGTGCCGCAGGTTGGTGAGCGGCGCCTCGGCGAACGGCACGTAGCCGGCGGGCGGCAACCACCCGAGCTCGAGCGAGAAGAGCAGGATGAGCAGGATCCCGAGGAAGAAGCCGGGCACGCTCAAGCCCAGCAGCGCGAACACCGACCCAAGGTGATCGAGCCAACGCCCGCGGTTCAGCGCGGCCAGCACCCCCACCGGCAGCGCGATCGCCAGGGCGATGACGAGGCTGAGGACGGTCAGCTCCAAGGTGACCGGGAAGCGAAGCGCCAGGTCGGTGGCGATCGGGCGGCCGGTGCGCAACGAGCTGCCGAGGTCGCCCTGCACCGCAGCTGCCAGCCACTGCCCGAACTGCACGTGCACCGGGAGGTCGAGCCCGAACATGCGGCGCAGCTCCACCAGCCGCTCCTCGGACACGTTGCCCTGGAGGCCCACGAGGTTGGTGACCACGTCCCCCGGCACCGCGCGCATCAGCAGGAAGACGATCAGCGCCACGCCGAACAGGGTGGGAACCGCGAGGAGGCTGCGCCGACCGAGGTAGACGAGCATGGGTGGCGCAATCCTATCAGGGGGCGGTTCGGCGCCGATACGGCCCCCGCGGCGACGCCGCCGGCCGTGGCGCTGTTGCGTTCGTCATGGCGCGAGGCGCCGAGGCCCTCCACCATGTCCACCATGCGCACTTCCGGTATCCGCCGGGGTGCGGCCCTCGTCGTGGCAGCGTCGTTCCTCGCCGTGCTGACGACGGCCTGCGCCCCGGCGCCCGCACCCAAGTCCGCCGTCCCGTCTCGGATCGCCATCCGCACGGTGGAAGGCGTGGCGGAGTTCTACGACACCGTCACGGGAGACACCTTCGTGCCGCGCGGGCACAACCTGGTGAAGTACACCCACAAGGACGACCCGCTCTTCGGCGCGGGGTTCTACGACATGGTGCTCTCGCCTGCGCGCTACGACCGCGCCGAGGTGCGCGCCGACTTCCAGGCCATGCGCGCACTGGGCTTCAACACCGTGCGCGTGATGCTCGAGACGTGCGGCGCCAGCGAGTGCATCTACCCGCTCGGCGCCACCGCGCGCACGCTCTCCAGCGCGTACCTCGACGACGTCGCCGACATGCTCGCGCTCGCGGCCGAAGAAGAGATGTTCGTCTGGATCACCTCGAACACCCTGCCCGACACCGGCTACTACATCGAGAAGGGGTACTCGGGTGCGACCGGGCCGATCTCGGCCAGCCAGGCGCACTTCATGACCCAGGCGGGTCTCGACGCCTACGCCGAGTACTTCTCGGACCTGTTCGCCGGCCTCGTCGCGCGTGACGCCCGGCTCGACCGGATGTTCTCGTTCTCGATCCGCAACGAGTACTGGTACGACCTGCGCGAGGCGCCTTGGACGCTCGCGAGCGGCGTCGTGACCACGGCGTCGGGGGCGTCGTACGACCTGGCCGTGGCGGCGGAGCGCGACGGGCTGGCGGAGGAGACGCTGATCCACTTCATCGACACCATGGTGGACGTGGTGAAGAACAAAGCTCCGACGGCGCTGGTCTCGGTGGGGTTCTTCGCGCCCAACACGCCACACGAGTGGCGCCCAGGCGACTTCAAGTTCGTCCTGACCGAGCGCGCCCTGGCCGAGTCGAACGCCGACTTCTTCGACCTGCACTCGAACCCGGCGCCGATGGGCTTGACCATCGACCAGATCCAGGAGAACTACGGCGCTGCTGGCATCACGACGAAGCCGCTGGTGATGGGCGAGCTGGCGGGGTTCCGGGCGCTCTACCCGGCGATCCACGTCGCGGCGCAGGAACTGGCGAACTGGCAGACGGCCTCGTGCGTTCGCGGCTACGACGGCTGGCTCACCTGGCACTGGGACGGCGACCAGATCGAGGGGCCGGGGTTGTGGGGCTCGAACGGCACGGTGCTCGGCGAGGCGCTCGCGCCCGCCCTGCACCCCGACCCGTGCGCGAGCGTGACGGTGCCGAACCCGAACCTGGCGTTCGGCAAGCCGGTGGTGGCGTCCAACGAGCTGCCCGACGAGCCCGCCGAGAACGCGGTCGACGGCGGTTGGCCGCAGTGGGGATCCGGTGCTGACGCGCCGCAATGGATCGAGATCGACCTCGGCGCGGTGCACGACCTGGGCAGCGTGCGCCTGACCGTGGCGCAGTATCCCGCCGGGCCCACCACGCACGAGGTATACGGCGGCGCGACGAGCCCGGCCGCCACCTTGCTGCACACGTTCTCGGGCGACACGGCCGAGAGCGACGTCTTGTTCCACGAGTTCACGGCGCCGCCCGCGGTGCGGTACCTCCGCGTCCTCACGACGGCCAGTCCGTCATGGGTGTCGTGGCGCGAGATCGAGGCGTTCGGTCCGGGCGACGCGCCCTGAACCCGTCGAACCCGCGGGCGAACGTGGCGGGTGGCCGTCACGCCGCCCGCGGGGCGCGGCGCGCGGGGTCGCCGCTCGGTCGGCTGGTACACTCGACGTCCTCGTGACCGCCACGCCGCCCGCCACGCCGCTCGACGCATCCGCCGTGACCGTCCGCCTGGGCGGCGTGAGCATCGTCGACGACGTCACGTTCCAGGTGGCGCCCGGCGACCTGGTCCTCCTCACCGGCGCCAACGGGGCCGGCAAGAGCACGCTGCTCCGCGCGCTGGTGGGGTTGCTGCCAGCATCGGGCGACATCGCCATCGCCGGGCGGCGGCCGGCGAGCCTCGACGCCCGGCGAACGTTCGTCTACGCCCCCGACGAACCGGCGCTGTACGAAGACCTCACGCTGGCGGAGCACGCCCACTTCACCGCGCTGGTGTACGCGCGGCCCGAAGCCGAGCAGCGCAGCCTCGCGTGGCTCGAACGCTTCGACCTGGGGGAACGCACCGGGGAGTTCCCGGGCATGCACTCGCGGGGCATGCGCCAGAAGCTCGCGCTCGCGTTGGTGCTGGGGCTGGAGATGCCGCTCACGGTGCTCGACGAGCCGTTCAACGGTCTCGATCTCGAAGCGCAGAAGCTGCTGGCCGAGGGTCTTGCCGCGCGCGCCCGCGATGGCGGGGCGGTGCTGCTGACCGGTCACCAACCCGAGCTGGCCGGCGCCCTGGACGCTCGCGTGCTGGCGCTGCAAGGCGGCAAGTTGGTGCGCGCGTGAAGATCACCATCGATCTCGACGACGCCACGGTCTGGTCGCTGCTGGAGGCCAGCGGCAAGGAGAGCCTGGAGGAGGCGCTCGAGGTCGCGATCGCCGCGTACATCCAGCGCGCCCAGGCCGACCGTTGGTCGGCGCTGCAAGACCTGTCGCTCCCCGAAGACGGCGACGACGACACGCCATGACGCCGCCCCGCCCAGCGTGAGCACCGATACCCCCGGACTCTCGAGGCCCGCCGTGCGCTACCTGCGGGACCGCACGGTGCGGCGTGCGCTGCACGCGTACCGCGTGTGGGTCGGCCGCGCCATCGGCTGGTGGAGCGTGCTCTACCTGCTTGGCTGGATCGTCGTGTTCCTGATCGCCGGCCTGGAGACCGTCGTCCCGCGGGCGGTGCCGTTGCCGCCGACCTTCACCTACGCCCTCTCGGCGTTGGCCGCGGTGGCGTTCCTGTCCCGCCTGGCGACGGGTCAAGCGCCGCCCGTGGTGCTCGACCGGCGTGACCTCTACCGGCTCGGCCTCGCACCGGTGTCCCCGCGGCACGCGCTGCGCTTCCGCTTCACCGTGCGGCGCGTCCTGGTGGCCGTGGCAGGTGCCGTAGTTGGCGCGATGTGGTCGATCGTCGCCCCCGCCGCCTTCCACCTGGCGGCGCCCTGGGCGGCGCCCGCGCTCGCGCTGGTGGCGCTGGCCGGGCTCGACGTGACGTGGCTGCGCTACGCCGGCTTCCGGCGCAAGGACGGCGCCGGGGGCGCCGCCCGTCGCGCGGCGCTGGCGTTGGTGGCCGCGTTCGCGCTCACGGCCACGCTGGGCGTGGCGGCGCACGCCGGCGCCTGGCCTGCGGCACTGAGGTGGCTCGACCCGCTCGCCGCGCTCCGTGCGGCGTCGCCGGCGTCGCTGGTGGTGCCCGCTCTGTTCGCGCTCGCCGGGTTCGCCGCGACACGACGGTCGCTCGTAGCCGAGTTCCCGCCGCGCTTCGCGGCACAGAGCCTGGTGCTCACGCAGTTGCAGGCGATGCGGACGTTCCAGATGGTAGCCGGCTTGGCGGGCATGGGCAGCGCGTCCGAGACCGACGTCACCGCGCGAGAACGGCTGCTCGCCGCGCTGCACGGTCGCCCCGGCGCCACGAAGCCGCGTCGGTCGCTGCGTCCTCCTCCGGCCACGGCGCGCGTGTGGCGCGCGATCGCGTGGCGCAGCTGGCAGGCGCTGTACCGCCGGCCCCGCTTCGCGCAGGCGCGCGTGGCCCTGCTGGCCGTGAGCGCCGCCACCGCTGCGTGGGGCGCCGCGCGGGTGCTGGCGGGGGTGACGCGAGACGGCTCGAGCGCGGCGACCAGCGCCGCTACCACCGCCGCGATGGACGGCGCCGTCCTGCCTGCCGGCATGGGCGGGTCGTTCCTCGGAGCGATCGGTGTGCTTCTGGCCTCCTACCTCGTCGCCCGCGCCGGGGCCACCCTGTTGGGTCCCTCGCTACCGCGTTCGACCCTGCCGGTCGAGCCCGCCGATCGCACCCGTGGCAGGTTGACGCCTGCCGTGGCGGTGCTGCTGGTGGCGATGGCGCCGGCGTACGTCGTCCTGGCCGGTGCCGACGCGCTGGTGGGCGGCGGCTTCGACGCGTCGCTCGTGGGAGCGTTCGGCACCGCTCCCGGCGCCGTCTTGCTGGTCGTCATGGCCGTCGGCGCCATGGTGCTCACGTGCCTGGCGGGGCTGGAGAAGTACGCGTCGTGGAGCGGCGTGTCCGCGAGCCGGTGGGAGCCGCAGGTGGTGGCGGCGCTGGCGACGGCCCTGCCCATGCTCGTCCTCACGGCGCTGGGGGCGCCCACGTGGGCGCTTCCCGCGCAGTTCCTGCTGCTGGCGGTGATCTGGCTCATCGGCGTGTAGGACGCCTGCCGGCACGCCGCTGGTCCGGCGCCTCGATGGCAGGGGTGCTTCGCCGACCGACGGCCTCGAGCCGCGCCGGCCCGGAGGACGCGGTGCTCGTGCCTCAGTGGCAGGGGTGCTTCTCCAGGCGGCAGAAGCACGATGCGTCGATGGCCACGTCGGCTCGTGCCTTCGCCAGCGCTAGCCGCGGGCGCATCACCTTGGCCTCGTCCTCGCGCCCGAGGCGCTCCAGGCACTCGACGTAGCCCTGCAGGCTCCAGACGTTGTCGGGGTGCTGGCACGGGCGCGGCAGGTTGCCCGTCAGGCCCAGGTCGTCGCGGTACACCTCGTACGCCTCCTCGACCTGGCCCTGCTCCAGCAGCAGCGCGCCCAGCGCGTGACGCACGGGTTGCATCCACGCCCACGGCTCGTCGTACGGCAGGGAGTCGTCGAGTTCGGCCGAGTGGCGAAGGTGCTCGAAGGCGACCTCGAAGTTCCCGCGGCGGTACTCGAGTTCCCCGAGCATCATCTCGCGGGCGATCAGCAGGATGTCCTGGCAGGTGTTGTTGAACACCGTCCGAGACGCCGGCACGCTCTCCACGGCGCGCGCGAACTTCGCCCGCTCCGCGTCCGCCGCCGCCACGTCTCCCAACGCCGCGTGCGCGATGGCCTTGCCGTAGTGGAGCATCGCGGTGGTCACGCAGTAGAGCTCCGGGTCGTGCGGCATCGGCTCGGCGAGCAGGTCGTGCCAGCGACCGAACCGCACCAGGACGTGGACCTTCATGCTCAAGAACCCCTCGAGCCAGTCGGCCATCGGCGGGCTCTCGACGCGCAAGAGGCTCTCGGGCAGCGCTTCCTTCATGGCGTCCGCGGCCTGGAGGGCGGGCCGGAGTTGCCCGAGGAACATGGCCGCGTAGATCACGAAGTGGATGTCGTGGCAGCGGTAGAGGGTGTAGAAGTGCGCGCCCGGTTCGCGCGCGAAGAAGCGATCGTCGGCTGCCATCGCCTTCTGGTTCGCCACCAAGGCGTCGTAGTAGTTCCCGCACAGCACGTCGATGTGCGACGGCATGTGGCGCAAGTGACCGGCGTCGGGCACGAGGTCGCGCAAGGCGTCGCAGGCGCGCAGGGCGCGCTCCGGGTGCGGGGACATCTCGAGCACGTGGATCAGCAGGTGCAGGAGCCCCGGATGCAGCGGCTGGTCGGTCGCCTCGCGCGCCGCGATGGCCTTCTCCAGCACCACCATGGCCTCGTGCGTGTCTGCGCCGGACGCCTCGACCCCTTCGTCGATGTCCCACAGCCGCCAGGGCGTGCGGTTGATGAGCGCCTCGGCGAACAGCGCCGCCACGTCGGGGTCGTCGGGGAAGCGCTGGTACACGCCGCGCATGGCGTCGGCGTAGGCGTCGTTCCAGGCGGCGAACGGCCCGCTGGCGCCGGCTCCGAGGGCGTCCGCCCCGACCGGGTAGCGCTCGGCGAGGGCCTCGATCAGGGCGGCCTCGACGGGGGCGGCGTGAGCGCGCAGCGCGAGCGCGCGCTGGGTGGCGGCGCGGGCCGTCGCTAGCGCGGCGGCGCGCTCCTCCTCCAGGAACGCTTCCCACGGCTTGTTGTAGTTCGGCCCGGCGGCGTACGCCTGGCCCCACGCCGCCATGGCGCACCTCGGGTCGAGCGCAGCTGCGCGCTCGAAGCAGCGCATCGACTCGTCGTGGTGGTAGCCGTAGCACCAGTTCAGGCCGCGGTCGAACCAGGTCTGGGCCTCCGGGTGCGTGGTGCTGACGTGGCGCCGGTACCGACCGAGGTCGTAGTACGCGCCGCTGCTTCCGCTTGCCATGGGCGAACCTCCCGGGTGATGCGAGGAACGTCCAGCTTAGCGGAAGGCCACCATGGCCGCGGTGCGGACCGGTGGCGCCGTCACTCGTTCTGCATCAGCCCGCGGATGGTGCCGGCTTCGTCGACGCGCACGTGCTTCGCCGCCGGGTCGCGCGGCAGCGCCGGCATGGTCACGATGTCGCCCATCAGCGCCACCACGAAGCCGGCGCCGGCCGACGCGCGGAGTTCTTGCACCGTGAGCGGGAAGCCCTTCGCCAAGCCGCCGCCCTTGGGATCCCCGGTGAACGACAGGTGCGTCTTGGCGATGCACACCGGCAGGCGATCCTGGCCGGCGGCGCGCAGGACCGCGAGGTCACGCTCGGCGTTCTCGGTGAGCGTGACCTCGTTGGCGCCGTAGAGCGTGCCGGCGACGGCGCGGATCTTGTCGAGCAGGTCGGCCGACTCGGGGTAGAGGAAGGTCGGCTCGGGCGGGCACGCCTCGGTGGCGTCCAGCAAGGACAACAGCCGCTCCGCCAACGCCTCGCCGCCGGCGCCCCCGTCGGCGTAGGCGGTCACGCGCGCGGCGGCGGCGCCCTGCGTACCGGCGTGGTGCTCGACGGCGACGAGGGCCTCCTCGCGGTCGTCGGGGAAGACGTTGATCGCGACCAGCGCCGGGAGCCCGAAGGCGCGCACGTTCGCCAACTGGCGATCCAAGTGGCCGAGGCCGCGTTCCAGGCTACCGTCGCCGTGTGCCTCCAGGGCGCGCACCGTGACCACCAGCACGACCGCGCGCGGCCACAACCCAGCCTGACGCGACTTGAGCTCGAGGAACTTCTCGCCCCCGAGTTCGAACCCGAAGCCGGCCTCGGTGACCACCACGTCGGCGTGCGCCAGTGCGACCTTGGTGGCGACGACGCTGGAGCAACCGTGCGCGATGTTGCCGAACGGCCCCATGTGCACGAACGCCGGCGCGCCCTCGCGCGTCTGCACCAGGTTGGGGTTCAGCGCGTCCTTCAGGAGCGCCAGCATGGCGTCCACCGCGCCGATGTCGTCGGCGGTGACGGCGCTGCCATCCGCGCGCGTGCCCACCACGATGCGCGCCAGGCGGGCGCGGAGGTCCTCGAGCGAGTCGGCCAGCGCCATGATGGCCATGATCTCGCTGGCGGCGGTGATGTCGAAGCGCGTCCTGCGCTCGGCCTTCTTGCCCGCCGACACGACGATGCTGCGCAGTGCCCGGTCGTTGACGTCGAGGGCGCGCGACCACGTCACGCGGTCGGGCGTGAGGCCGCTGGCGCCGCCGAAGTGCAGGTCGTTGTCGACCATCGCCGCCAACAGGTTGTGCGCCGCGGTGATGGCGTGCAGGTCTCCGGTGAAGTGCAGGTTGATGTCGTTCGCGGGTTCGACCTGCGCCTTGCCACCGCCGGTGCCGCCGCCCTTGATGCCGAACACCGGGCCGAGCGACGGTTCGCGCAAGCACAGCGCCACGCGTGTACCGAGGCGGCGCAGGCCGTCGGTCAGGCCGACGCTGACGGTCGTCTTGCCTTCCCCGGCCTTGGTGGGGGTGATGGCGCTGACCAGCACCAGGCGGCCGTGGTGCCCGGGGTTCGCGCCGGCGCCCGCCTGGCCGTTGGTGGACGGCAGGTCGATCTTCGCCTTGGTCTTGCCGAGCGGCAGGACGGTGTCCGGGTCGAGCCCGAGTTCCCGGGCGACGTCGAGGATGGGGCGCAGAGACCGGCTCAGGGGATCGCTCATGGTACGTCGAGGGTACCGTCCGCCTACAAGCCCGCGCGACCTGCAAACGTCCCGGGTTCGCGTGGGGGACGGGCTCGGAGGCTCGGTCAGGCGCCGCTCTGCTTGCGCCTGGCCGCCCACTCGTCGCGCAGGATGGCGTAGTGGAACTCTTCGCCCCACGCGCCCTTGAACAGCTCGTTGTGGATGAAGTGCGCTTCGCGTCGCATCCCGAGGCGCTCCATCAGGGCCGCGGAGCGCTGGTTGCGGGCGTCGCAACTTCCGTAGATGCGGTGCAGCTTCAAGGCGTCGAAGCCCAGGTCGAGCAGCGCGCCCGCCGCTTCGGTGGCGTACCCCCGACCGCCGTAGCCTGGGTGGAACACGAAGCCGATCTCACCCTGCTGATGCACCCTGCTGCGCCACCGCAAGATGACCTCGCCGATGAGCTTCGCGGCGCGCGGCTCCTCCACCGCCAGCGCCAGCACGTCGCCCTCCTCGCGCAGCGCGACGTTGCCCATCATGCGTTCCAGTTCGGAGCGAGCGGCCTCCGGCCCCAGCGCCTCGCCGTAGAGGTAGCGCGCCACGTCCTCGCGCGAGCGGATCGCGAACCAGTCGTCCTCGTCCGTGGCCCGGAAGGCGCGCAACGTGAGGCGTGCGGTGCGGATCGGCAGCGACGGGACCAGCATGGCTGGGTCAGCCTACCTGGTCGGCTACACTGGCGGCGCCATGGAGAAACCCTTCGCCACGCCCGAGGTTGGGTCCGTCGCTGCCTATGCCGGCTTCCTGCGTGGCGTGAACGTGGGCGGGAAGCGCAAGCTGCCGATGGACCACCTGCGCGCCTACCTCGGTGACTTGGGGGCCGCGAACGTCCGGAGCTACATCCAGAGCGGCAACGTCGTGTTCGAGGTGGCGCCGCACGACCTCGACGCCCTGCACGCAGCCTTCGTGGCGAACGCCCCGGATCGCTTCGGGTTCGACCTCGCCTGGGTGGTGCGCAGCGCGGCGGAACTGGCGCGCGCCGTGCACGGCAACCCGTTCCTGGCCGATGAGCGCGCGCCGGGCGACGCCAAGACGCTTCACGTCGGGTTCCTAGACCGCACACCGGACCCCACGGCGGTGGCCGCGCTCCCGCCGAGCCCGTCGCCGCCCGACGCCTACCGGGTGCTCGACCGGGAGGTGTACCTCTTCCTCCCGAACGGCGTCGCCGGCTCCAAGTTGGCGGCGTCGCGCATGTTCGATGCCCTGGGCACGACGCTGACGGTGCGGAACTGGCGCACCGTGACCACGATGCTGGAGATGGTCACGTCGTTGGCGAGTTGACGGGCGGGTGCGGGCGGGTGCGGGCGTAGGCGCGCGGACGTCGCCTCGTCCCGTCAACGACGCGACTCCACCGCCCTGCGCACCAGACCGCGGCCCAACCCGGCGTCGACGCCGCCCTGGAACTGCAGGTGTTGCAGCGCGACGTGCACGTCCCGTAGCGCCCGTTGCAGCGGATGCGAAGCCTGCAGCGCGGCCGCGCCGCCGAGTCGGAACGCGCGCGGCACCAGCAGCGCCGCCGTCCGGGCAGCATGCAGGCTGGCGAGCACGACGTCGTCGCGGTCGACGCCGTCCGGCGCTTCGCCGCTCGCGACGCGGCGCCACACGCGCTCTACGACGTGGAACATGGCGTCGCGGGACGCCCGCGCTTCGGCTTCGATCTGGGCGTACTCGGTCGCCACGTGGTGCGGGATCCGCTCGAGGGCCGCTTCGACGGCCCGGTCCTCGTGCGGTGCGCCGTCGGGTGGTGCGTCGGGGCTCGCGCCGGCCCTGGCCGCGTCGGCTCGGTCCGCCGCGGCCGCGACGACGGTGTCGATGGCGCCGCGGGCGATGCCCGTCGCCACGGCCGCCAAGGTGCAGTACAGGAAGCCGACGAACGGGAAGGCGTACTGACGGCCCGGATGCCGCGGCGGATCGACGAAGATGGCGAAGGTCCGGTCTTCCGGGACGAAGACGTCGTCGACCGACACGTCGTGGCTTCCGGTGCCTCGCAAGCCGACCACGTCCCACGTCTCGTGGATGGTGGCGTCGCGCAGGGCGAACGTCATCATGCGGGCGCGCGTCGAGGCGCCCGTGCTCGCCGCTACCGCGTCGTCGTCGATCACGACGCAGTTGCCGAGCATCCAGGTGGCGCGCCGGCACCCGCTGGCCATGCGCCAGCGCCCCGTGACGCGGTACCCGCCGTCGGTGCGCCTGGCCTCGCCGGACGGCGCGAACACGCCGGCGGTGGGGAGATCCGGGTCGTGCCAGAGCGTGGCGCGGGCGCCTTCCGGCGCCAGGAACCCACCGAACATGGTGCTGCCGGCGCCGATCGCGGCGCACCAACCGGCCGAACCGTCGGCGGCGGCCAGCGTCTCGATCACCCGCAGCGCGGTGGGGAGGTCCACCTCCCCGCCACCGACGTCCCGCGGGGTCAGCATGCGGTACACACCCGCATCGGTGAACGCCCGGTGCACCTCCTCGGCCAGCATCGTGGCTCGCTCCCCGTCGGGAGCCAGCGCGCGGATGCGCGGCGTGAGCGCACGTGCGGCCGCCAGGATGTCCGGAACGTCCCGCGATCCTTCGTCGTGTGAGGACATGACCCACATTGGCTGCTCGTCGCCGGGCGTGTCAACGAGGGAGGGCCGTGCTCCACGCACCACCGGTCATCGGGCCCGGCACGGCTGTGAGACGCAGCGGCGGTTCCCGCGCTCCACGCACCACCGCTCCCCGGGACGCGCGACTCTAGGCGCGCCGCGTGCCGGCGCGGCAGGCTGGGGTCGTGAGTGGGCAGCGGCGGCCCTCGGCGCCGAGAACGCGAACCGTCGTGGCGCGTGCGATGGCGGGTGTGACGATGCGCGCCCGTGCGTGCTTCGCGGTCTTCGTCGTGGGGTTGGCGCTGGGGTCGTTCGCGGTCGCGCAGGGTACGCCGCCCGGGGCGGATGCCGGCGCGGCGCCTGCCGACGCGGTCGGCGCCGCCGCACCTACCACCGTCGCCCTCTACCTCTTCTGGGGCGACGGGTGCCCGCACTGCGCCAGCGAGAAGGCGTTCCTCGCCACCTTGCAGGAGCGCTACCCGGCGCTCGACGTCCGCGCCTTCGAGGTCTACCACGACGCATCCAACCGCAGCCTGATGCTGGCCATGGCCGAGGCCTTTGGCCGTGAGGCGTCGGGCGTCCCCATGACGTTCCTGGGCGACTACGCCTGGGTGGGGTTCGGTACCCAGACCGCCGACCAGATCACGGCCGTGGTGCAGGACGGCTCGCGCTACCAGCTACCCGATGCCGCCAAGCGGCTGCCGCCCGAGGCACGCGCTGCCCTCGAGGAACGCATGTCCGCCGCGTCCGGGGCGGCCAGCGGTGTGGCCGATGCGGGGATGGCGGGTCCTGGGACCCCGGGATCGACCGCGCGGGCGTCCGCGGAAGGAAGCGACGGCGCGTCGCCCGCGGCCAGCGAATCGTCGACCAGCGCCGCGCCTGCCTCCACCGAGATCCGACTCCCGATCGTCGGCGTCGTCGACGTCGCGGGCGGTTCGCTGCTCGTGGGTACGCTCCTGATCGCGCTCGCCGACGGGTTCAACCCGTGCTCGCTCTGGGTGCTGGCGTTGCTGCTGGCGGTGGTGGTGAACTCCCGCTCGCGTCGGCGCGTGGTGCTGGTCGGCCTGGTGTTCCTGGCCGTCGCGGCGATCGCGTACGCGACGTTCATCGCCGGGCTGTACACGGTCTTCTCCTACGTCGGGTTCCTGACGTGGGTGCGCGTGGCGGTAGCGGCGATCGCGGTGGTAGTCGGCGCCATCAACCTCAAGGACTACTTCGCCTACAAGCGCGGCCCCAGCCTCACCATCGACGACGCCGCCAAGCCGGGCATCTTCCGCGGCATCCGCAACGTCATGAGTGCACGCGCGTCGCTCGCTGCCACCGTGCTCGCCACGGGCAGCCTCGCGTTGGGCGTGACGCTGATCGAACTGCCGTGCACGGCGGGCCTCCCCGTGCTGTGGACCAACGTGGTGGCGGACGCGGGCGTCGGGCGTGGCGTGTTCGGCGCGCTGCTGCTGGTGTACATGCTGGTGTTCCTGATCGACGAGATGATCCTGTTCGGCGCGGCCGTGGTCACCATGCGCGCCGCGCGCGTCGACGAGCGCGAAGGGCGCGTCCTCAAGCTCGTCGGTGGCGCCGTGATGCTGGCGTTGGCCCTGGCGATGGTGGCGTGGCCCGACCTGCTCGATACCGTCACCGGCATGCTGCTGGTGTTCGGCGCCGCCTTGGTGGGCGCCGGCCTGGTGCTGGTGGTGCACCGCCTGGTGCACCCGGCCTCCAGCCCGCTGGCGCGGCCCGTCCGCGGCGGACCTGCCGGCCGGGCGTAGGCCCGCCGACCCGCTCGATCCCGCCGCGTTCAGCCCCGAGCGCGTCGCGACGCGCCACTGACGTCCCCCCTGCGCCTCTGCGTAGAATGTCGACACCGACAAGCGGTCACGGCACGGTGCCGGTACCCCATATCCCAATGCGAGGACGGTGGCTCGGATGGTCGAATCAGCGGCGCAAGTGCTTCTCAACTACATCGGCGGCGAGTGGCAGCGGTCCCACTCCGACGCGCGCCTCGAGGTCCGCAACCCTGCCACCACCCAGACCATGGCGTTGGTGCCCCTCAGCGCCAAGGAGGAAGTCGACGCGGCGGTGAAGGCGGGCGTGGCCGCGTTCCGAGCGTGGCGCGACACGCCCGTGGTCGACCGCATCCAGCCGCTCTTCAAGGTCAAGCGCCTGCTCGAGGAGCACATCGACGAGATCGCCCGCACCATCACCAACGAGGCAGGCAAGACCTACGCCGAGTCGGTGGCCGAGATGCGCCGCGGCATCGAGAACGTCGAGGTCGCCATCGGCACGCCGATGATGATGCAGGGCACCAACAACGAGGACATCGCGCGCGGCATCGACGAGCACATGATCCGCCAGCCGCTCGGGGTGGTGGCGGCCATCACGCCGTTCAACTTCCCCGGCATGATCCCGCTCTGGTACCTGCCGTACGCCGTCGCCACCGGCAACTGCTTCCTGCTCAAGCCGTCGGAGAAGGTGCCGATGACCACGCAGCTGCTCTTCCGGTTGCTGGAGCAGGCAGGGTTCCCCAAGGGCGTGCTCGGCCTGGTGAACGGCGGCAAGGACACGGTGGACGCCATCCTCGACCACCCCGACGTCAAGGCCGTCTCGTTCGTGGGCTCGACGCCGGTGGCGAAGTACATCTACGCCCGCGCGGCGGCCAACGGCAAGCGGGCCCAGTGCCAGGGCGGCGCCAAGAACCCGGCCGTGATCATGCCCGACGCCGACATGGAGATGACGTCGCGCATCCTCACCGACTCCGCCTTCGGCTGCGCCGGCCAGCGTTGCCTCGCGATCTCGTCGGTCGTCACCGTGGGGGACGCCCGCAAGGAGTTCACCGACCGCATGGTGGCCTCGGCGTCCGGGCGCAGGGTCGGCTACGGCTTGAGCGACGGCGTCGACATGGGACCGGTCATCACCAAGGAGTCCAAGGAGCGCATCCTCGGTCTGGTCGAGAAAGGCAAGAGCGAGGGCGCCAAGGTGCTGGTGGGCGGAGGCGAGGCCGATGTCGACGGCTTCCGCGACGGGTACTTCGTGCACCCCACCATCCTCGACGACGTCGACCCCAAGAGCACCGTGGGCACCACCGAGGTGTTCGGGCCGGTCCTCTCGATGACGCACGCGCGCGACCTCGACGAGGCCATCGCCATCGTCAACGACCGCCGCTACGGCAACCAGGCGTCGATCTTCACCTCCTCGGGCTCCGCCGCGCGGCAGTTCCGGCACCAGGCCATCGCAGGCAACATCGGCGTGAACCTAGGCGTCGCAGCTCCCATGGCGTTCTTCCCGTTCAGCGGCTGGAGCGACAGCTTCTTCGGGGACCTCCACGCCCAAGGCGCGCACGGGATCGAGTTCTTCACGCAGACCAAGGTGGTCGTCGAACGGTGGCCGCAGAACTGGAGCCGCACCTTCTGAGCCGAAGCTCGCGGGGGCTCGGCCGCGACGGGGGTCGGCCGCGCCCCGGCCTCGATCGGTCGCCCCGAACGTTCGACCGCCAGAGCTCGCGCCCTCGCGGCCACGATGGAGGAGCATGAAGCCAACGGAGTTGTCGCTCGACCAGCTGCAGGACTCGTTCACGGAGACGTACCCGCGCTACACCAAGAACGAGGCCACCGTCGAGGCCGAACGTTGCCTCTACTGCTTCGACGCGCCCTGCATCAAGGCCTGCCCGACCAGCATCGACATCCCCACCTTCATCCGGCAGATCGCCAACGACAACCTCACGGGGGCCGGCACCACCATCCTCGAGTCGAACCTCATGGGCCACACCTGCGGTCGTGTCTGCCCGGTCGACGAGCTATGTGTCGGTGCATGCGTGCTGGGTTCGGAGCACCGACCGATCGCGATCGGCCGACTCCAGCGGTACGCCACCGATCACATCTTCGCGAACCACATCCAGCCGTTCGAGGCGGCGCCTCCGAGCGGCAAGCGCGTCGCCGTCATCGGCGCCGGCCCGGCCGGACTGAGCGCGGCGGGCGAGCTGGCCAAGCGCGGCGTCGAGGTGACCGTCTTCGAGAAGAACGAACTGGCCGGTGGCCTGTCGACCTACGGCATCGTGGTGCTGCGCGAGCCGACCGCGGTCGCGCTGGAAGAGGTCGCGTTCGTCGAGAAGCTCGGGGTGGAGGTGCGCACCGGCGTGGAGATCGGTCGGGACGTCCTGCCGAGCGAGCTCCTGCAGGGCTACGACGCCGTGGTGCTGGCGGCCGGCACCGGCCGCGTCCCGGACCTCGGCGTGCCCGGCGAGGACTTATCCGGCGTCATCGAGGCCCTGCCCCTCATCGCCGCCACCAAGATGGCGGACAAGGACGACTCCGCCGCCCTGGCCGACATCGTGGTGGGCAACGAGGTCCTGGTGGTCGGCGCGGGGAACACCGCCATCGACGCCGCGACCGTGGCCAAGCGCCTCGGCGCCGAACGCGTGACGATGCTCTACCGTCGCGGCCGCGAGGAGATGAGCGCCTACGACCACGAGGTC
>CAZACZ010000005.1:28023-36079 GCA_964483695.1 uncultured bacterium
TGGGGCGGCGCGGTCTGGAAGACCATCGGCGACCCCGTCCTGAACGTCTGCAACCGGTACGGCGCGTTCGAGTACGGTCACCGGCGGCTGATCGCCATCAACAACGTCGAGCTCATCTCGGACCGTCCCATCGAGGTCAACCTCCGGGAGATCCGCGAGGTCAAGCGACTCTGGCCCGACCGGGCCGTGATCGTCTCCGCCATGGTCTCGTCCAACGAAGCAGCCTGGAAGCAGGTCGTGCAGCAGATCGAGGATACCGGCGCGGACGCGATCGAGCTCAACTACGGCTGCCCGCACGGCATGAGCGAGCGTGGCATGGGCGCCGCGGTGGGCCAGGTGCCGGAGTACTGCGAGATGATCACCGGGTGGGTCACGGCGGCGGCCAGCATCCCCGTCATCGTCAAGCTCACGCCGAACGTCACCAACATCATCCCGCCGGCGCACGCGGCCGTCGCCGCCGGCGCCGACGGCATCTCCCTCATCAACACCATCAACTCGATCGCCGGGGTGAACCTCGACACCTTCGAGATCTTCCCCAACGTAGGCGGCAAGGGGAGCCACGGCGGGTACGCCGGGCCGGCCGCACGCCCGATCGCGCTGCACATGCTGTCGCAGGTCGCGGCCGACCCCAAGGTCCAGGCGTCCGGCATCCCGATCTCGGGGATGGGCGGCATCGAGACATGGCGCGACGCCGCCGAGTTCCTGCTGCTCGGCGCCACCAGCCTGCAGGTCTGCACGGCCGTGATGCACTACGGCTTCCGCATCATCCACGAGCTCTGCGACGGCCTGTCGACCTGGTTGGACGAGAAGGGCGCCGCGTCGGTCGACGCGGCGGTTGGCAAGTCGGTGGAGCGCATCAGCCACTTCGGCGACTTCGACCTCTCCTTCAAGACCGTCGCCGTCATCGACGAGGCGAAGTGCATCCAGTGCAACCTCTGTTACGTGGCCTGCGACGAAGGCGCGCACCAGTGCATCGACCTCACCTCGGACGGCATGCGCGTCGACCCCGAGACGTACACCGGCACCGCGCTGCTGCAGCCGAAGGTGCGCGAGGAGGACTGCGTGGGTTGCGACCTTTGCAGTCTGGTGTGCCCCGTCGACGCCTGCATCACCATGCAGGAGCGCCCTCGGGAACGCCCCAGCGTCACCTGGAACGAGCTGAGCCGTACTCGGCCCGAGGTCACCACCGACTGGGCCGCCATGATCGCCTACCGCAAGGAGATGGGGATCGACATCCACTGACCCGAGCCGGCGGATGGGCGCCGGCCGACGACCCTTCGGCGCGGTGGCGGCGCCGATGGGCCCGCCACGACGCGAACGCCCGCCATCCGGCGCGCCGAGCCCCGGCCCGGCGCCCGGCCAGGACCCAGGAAGGACGACCGTGAGCCTGCTCATCAAGAACGGCGATATCGTCACCGCCGACGCGCGCATGCGCGCCGACATCTATTGCGAGCACGAGACCATCACCAAGATCGGCACGAACCTCGACGCCCCCGCCGGCACCGAGGTGATCGACGCCGCCGGGAAGTTCGTCTTCCCGGGCTTCATCGACCCGCACGTGCACATCTACCTGCCATTCATGGGCACGCAGACCAAGGACACCCACACCACCGGCAGCCAGGCGGCGCTGGTGGGCGGCACCACCACCTTCATCGAGATGATGGCGCCGAACCGCACCGAGGACTTGGCCGAGGGGTACGCCCACTGGAAGGCGCTGGCCGAGGGCAAGACCGCGTGCGACTACAGCTTCCACGTCGGCGTCACCAAGTTCGACGACGTCACCGAGCGGCAACTCCGCGAGATCGTCGCCGACGGCATGACCTCGTTCAAGGTGTTCCTGTCGTACAAGGGGTTCTTCGGCGTCACCGACGAGGAGCTCTACCAGGCGCTGCTGCTCGCCAAGGAACTGGGCGTGGTCGTGACCGCGCACTGCGAGAACGACGAGATCGTGGCGCAACGGCAGAAGCAGCTGCTGGCCGAAGGCAAAGGCGGTCCGGAGTGGCACCACGAGAGCCGGCCGGAGCGGGTCGAGGCCGAGGGGACGCACCACTTCGCGTCGTTCCTCGAGCTCACCGGCGCGCGCGGCTACGTCGTGCACCTCAGCTGCGAGCCGGCGCTGGAGGCGGCGCTGGCGGCGCGGCGGCGCGGCGTACCGCTCGGGATCGAGGTCGTCACGCCGCACCTGCTGCTGGACAAGACCTACGCCGAGCGCCCCGGCTTCGAGGGGGCGAAGTACGTGATGTCGCCGCCGCTGCGCGACCGGCGCAACCACAAGCCGCTGTGGGACGCCCTCGCCGCCGGCATGATCGACACCGTCGCCACCGACCACGCGCCCTTCGACTTCGTGGGCCAGAAGGAGCTCGGCCGCGGCGACTTCACCAAGATCCCCAACGGCATCCCCAACATCGAGGACCGCGTCAACCTGCTCTACACCTACGGCGTCAGCCGCGGGAACCTGAGCCTGCACCGTTTCGTGGCGGCCGCGTCGACCAACGCCGCCAAGCAGTTCGGCCTGTTCCCGCGCAAGGGCGCCATCGCGGTCGGCGCCGACGCCGACCTGGTGGTGTACGACCCGAACCATCGCGGCACGCTGAGTGCCACGACCCAGGCCATGAACGTCGACTACAACGGCTTCGAGGGGTTCGAGATCGACGGCAAGCCGAGCGTGGTGACGGTGCGCGGCCAGGTTGCGGTGCGTGACGGCGCCTTCGTAGGCGATCCCGGCCGCGGGCGGCTGCTGCGGCGCGAACCCACGCGCGGCTGACCGTTCGCCATGGCCGAGCCCCCCATCGTCATCGACGTCCAGCACGTGTCCAAGGTCTTCCAAGTGGGGAAGGCCGAAGCGATCGCGCTCCAGGACGCCACCCTGCAGATCCGGGACGGCCAGTTCGTCAGCCTGATCGGCCCGTCGGGGTGCGGCAAGACCACCCTGATGCGGCTGGTCGCCGACCTGATCGAACCCACCAGCGGCGCCATCACGGTCACCGGCAAGACACCGCGCGAGGCGCGCACCAGCCGCCAGTACGGCTACGTGTTCCAGGCGCCGGTGCTGTACGACTGGCGCACCGTGCTGGCGAACGTGATGCTGCCGCTCGAGATCATGGGCTTCGACCGCGCCGAGCGCCGCGCGCGCGCCGAGCGCCTGCTGAAGATGGTCGGCCTGGACGCGTTCCACCGCTCCTACCCGTGGCAGTTGTCGGGCGGCATGCAGCAGCGCGTGTCGATCGCGCGCGCGCTGGCGTTCGATCCGAAGCTGCTGCTGATGGACGAGCCGTTCGGCGCGCTCGACGAGATCACCCGCGAAGCGATGAACTTCGAGTTGCTGCGCATCTGGCAGGAGACGCGCAAGACGGTGGTGTTCGTCACCCACTCGATCGCCGAGGCGGTGTTCCTGTCGTCGCACATCGTGGTGATGACGGCGCGGCCCGGTCGCATCCGCGAGGTCATCGAGGTCGACCTGCCCTACCCGCGCGACGTCGAGACGCGCGAGTCGGAGCGCTTCTTCGACCTCACCACGCGCGTGCGTGAGGCGCTACGGCACGGCAAGGAAGCCCCCGCGCCGGCCGGCGCGGCGGCGACGGCGGGGCACTGAAGGTGGCGATCTGAGGATGGGGCGCTCCAACCGGGGTGGGCTTCTGGCGCGCGCGCTGCCGGTGGTCGTGGTGGTGGCCATCACGTTGGCGCTGATGTACCCCCTGGCCCTGGCGCTGGGCTGGCCGCTGGCCAGGACGCGGATGGAGACCCTGGCGAACTGGATCAAGGCGACGGCCACGCTGGCGCCGTTGGCGGAGGCGCCGGGCGAGACCGGTGCCGCGCCCGGCGCCGCACCCGGTGCGGCGCTCGAGGGTGCTGTCGGCGTCGGCGCCGGCGCGGGCGAACGTCTGCGCTTCGGCACGCTGGTGGACGTGAGCGAGGAGACCGCCGCGCTGCAGGTCCCGGTCGATCCGGCCCGCGCCGTGCTGGTGCAAGGCGGACGCCCGGTGAACGTGGGCTTCGTGGTCGGCGACGGCTTCGCGGCCGGCGAGATCGAGCTGACCGCGCCGCTCGACGCCCCGCTGCTGACCTGGGGGGAGACCCTCGAGGGCCCGCTCGACGCGCCGACCGGCGCCGGCGGTCACCTCTTCCGCTTCCCCGACCCGGCCCGCCTCGGCGCGCCCGTCTATCTGGGCGGCCGGTTGCTGGCCGAGGGCTCGGTCCCGGCCGACGAGCGTGCCGACGGGGTGCGCACCAGCTTCCGCTTCCCGGCCGCCAGCGGCCCGGTGCTGGTGGGCGAGGCGCTGTTGACGGAAGGCACCGACTTCCGGGGCGACGGTGCCGTGGTCGAACTGGCCACCCCACCGACGTTCAACGTCGACGTGCGCCGCGTCACCGGTGACTACGCGGTGGTGGACGCAGCGGCCGGCGTGATCGCGTTGGTGGAGCCGAGCGCGGAGGCGCCACGAGCGGCGGCGTCGGTGGTGGCCCTGGCCGAGCGCTTGGTGGGCGAGATCGACGGCGCCAACCGCACGTTCCGGTTGCAGCACACCCCGCTGGTCGAGACCGACCCGGGTCGGACGCTGTTCGTGGACGACCGCGAGCTCTCCGCCACGCCCGAGCGGCCCGCCGAGCGGGTCGACGGGGAGCGCGCCGCGTTCACCTTCGACGGCGACCGCGGCATCGTCACGGTGGACGGCGTCGAGGCGATCGAGGGGCGCGACTACGCGCGGGACGGCAACGTCGTCACCTTCCGCCAGCCGCCGCGGCGCAACGCGGCGCTGCGGCAGTACCGCGACTACCTGGTGCAAGACCTGACCGACGGCAGCGTGCTGCTGGCCGAGGCGCCGGCACCCGGCAGCGTGCCGTGGGCTGGGTCGTACAGCTACTACGACCGGCCGGCGTGCGGCGAGACGGTGCTGGCGTGCTTCCTCTCTATGCCGCAGCACCCGATGCCGTTCCCGCACTGGATCGGCGAGCGCGTGGTGCCGTTCCTCACGGCGTACCCGCTGTCCGACGCGCGCAACGTGCTGCGCGCGGTGGCGTACACCGCCGGCGGGACGCTGTCTGCGCTGGTGCTCGGCGCGCTGGTGGGCATCGTGCTGGCGGTGGCGTTCGTGCTCGTGAGGCCCTTCGAGCAGGCGCTGCTGCCGTGGGTGATCGGGTCCCAGACGGTGCCGATCATCGCCTTGGTGCCGGTGTTGTTGCTGCTGCTTGGCAACGCCGGCATCACGGTGCAGACGAGCCTGGTGCCGACGGCGCTGATCGGCGCGTACATCGCCTTCTTCCCGATCACGGTCGGCACCGTGACCGGCCTTCGGTCGGTGGATCCGCTGGCGCTCGACCTGATGAAGAGCTACGCCGCGACGCCGTTGCAGGTCTTCTGGAAGGTGCGCTTCCCGGCGGCGGTGCCGTTCTTCTTCACCAGCCTCAAGCTCGGCACGGCGGCGGCGCTGGTGGGCGCCTTGGTGGCCGAGACCGAGTCGAACAACCGCCGTGGGTTGGGGTACGCCATCGTCGGCCAGGTGCAAGCCGGTGACGTCTCCGACGTCTGGCTGCTGTTGATCGTGTCGGCGTTGCTCGGCATCGGTCTGGTGGCGTTGGTGGGCCTGCTGCAGCGCGTCATGGCGCCCTGGGAGCGGGCGTGAGCGGCACCGTCTCGGCGGCGCGTGGGGCGGGCGCCGGCCCGCGGTGGCGCCCGCACCTGCTCACGCTGGCGCTGGTGGCGCTGGCGCTCGTCGGCATGTTCGGCCCGTTCTCGTCCGGCGCGGGCGAGGTGGTTGCGCCGAGCGGGTGGCAGGCAGGCGCGGCGTGGCCGGCGCCGGTGGCGGTGGGGTTGCTGGTGCTGGCGCTCGCAGCAGCCCTGCACGGCGGCGCTTGGGTGGTGGCGACGGTCGGTGCGCTGGGCGTGACGGTGGGGTTCCTCGCCGTCACCATCCAACGCGCACTTCCCGACGCCGGTGGTTGGGGGTACTTCCTGACCCTGGCCGGCGCGTTGGCGGCGGCGGTGGTGGCCACCGGTCGGGTGGGTCTGGCCGAGGTCTCGCCCGACACACCCAGGGCGCTGGTGCGGTTGCAGCGCTCGCTGCCGGCCGCGACGGTGCCGTTGCTGCTGCTGCTGTCATGGGAAGGGCTGGTGGTGGGCAACCGCGTGCCGAAGGGGATCTTCCCGCGCGTGTCGGACGTGGCGACGGCGCTGGTGTCGTCGTGGCAGGTGCTGATGGCCGACGCCTACCTTACCTTCGTGCGCGAGGTCCTGCTCGGCTTCGCGGTCGGCCTCGCCACCGGGTTCCTGGTGGGCGCGGCCATCGCCTTCAGCCTCTTCCTGCAGCGCGGCTTCCTGCCGCTGGCGACAGCGTTCGGCGCGGTGCCCATCGTCGGCCTGGCGCCGGTGCTAGGGCGCGCCCTGGGCGTCGACTGGGAATCGAAGGCCGCGGTGGTGGTGATCGTCACGTTCTTCCCGGTGGTGCTCAACACGGTGCAGGGCCTGACGCGCGTCGATCCGCTGCGCTTGGAGTTGCTGCGCTCGTACGCCGCCAAGCCCACCCAGGTGTTCTTCGCGTTGCGCTTCCCGAACGCCCTGCCGTACGTCTTCAACGCCCTCAAGGTGTCGGTGGTGGTGGCGATCATCAGCGTCATCGTGGCCGAGTTCCTCATCCCCGGGCCACCCAACGGCCTTGGACAGCGCATCAGCCTCTCGGCGCACCGCGGTGCGTTCGACGTGGTGTTCGCCGCCATCCTGGTGTCGAGCGTGATCTCCATGGGGCTGTACTGGGCCATCTCGCTGCTGGAGAAGGCGTTCACCGCGTGGCATCCGTCTGCCAGGGGGTCGTGACGATGGGACCGTGACGGGTACGCACCTCGGCGGGCGCGTGCCCGCCGGGCGAGTCTGGCGCGGGTCGTGTGCTACGACCCGGGTACACCCACCGACGGCGGTCACGCAGGCCGGTCATCCGCACGGGCTAGACTGCGCAGCGACGACCACAACTCGATCCACCGGAGGAGGACGCAGCATGAAACGGTTCGCCAAGCTGATCTTCGGCCTGTTCGCCCTCGCCCTGCCGTTAGGTATGGCGCAAGGGCTCATCCCGATCAACTTCCAGTCGAAGTGGTTCCCGCAGGCGCAGTTCGCCGGCTACTTCGTGGCGCAGGACAAGGGCTTCTACGCCGAGGAAGGGCTCGACGTCACCATCTTGGACGGCGGCAACGTCAACCCGACGGTGGCGGTCGCGTCCGGTAATGCCGACTTCGGCACCGACTGGGTGGCCAACATGCTGGCGCAGCGCGAGCAGGGCCTCGACGTGGTGACCATCGCGCAGGTCTACCAGGCTTCCGGCTACCGCATGGTGGCGCTGAAGGACTCCGGCATCGAGACCATCGCCGACCTAGCGGGCCGCAAGGTCGGGGTCTGGGCGTTCGGCAACGAGTTCGCCTCGGAAGCGGTGTTCTCCGCGGCCGGGCTGACCTCGAGCCTTGACCCGACGGTCAGCAGCCCGGACGTCGAAGCGGTGGTGTACGCCTTCGACCCGTCGCTGGTGTTCCCCAACGAAGTCGACGTGGCGAGCGCCATGACCTACAACGAGCTCGACCAGATCATCGGGCTCGGCTACGACCTGGAGAGCCTCTCGGTGTTGGTGCCGGCGGACATCGGCGCCGACCTGCTCGAGGACAACATCTTCACCACCCCGGCCACGCTGGCCAGCGCCAACTTCAAGGGCTCCGGTCTGTCGGGCGCCGAGGTGGCCGCGCGCTTCCTGCGCGCCACCATCCGCGGCTGGCAGTACGCCATCGACAACCAGGCAGAAGCCGTCGACATCGTCCTGGCGCACTGCGGCGACACCTGCGCCGGCTCCGGCAGCCGCCAGAGCCCGTTGATCCACCAGACCTGGCAGATGGCCGAGGTGGCCAAGCTGGTCAAGCCGGCGGCCGACACGCAGATCGGCGCGCTCGACCAGGCTGCGTTCGACCGCTCCGTTGCGCTGTTGGTGCAGGTCGGCTTGCTCAACGAGAGCGTGGCGTTCGACGACGTGGTCGACCCCAGCGTGTTCGAGGCCGCGACCCGATAGGGTCGCGCTGCGACCCG
>CAZACZ010000005.1:36179-39479 GCA_964483695.1 uncultured bacterium
GCGACCCGATAGGGTCGCGCTGCGACCCGGTAGGCAGACCAGATAGGGTCAGGCTGTGGCCGACTAGGTCGCTTGCTCCCGCGCGACGCATGGTCCGCCGGCGCGGCTGCTAGACAACCACCCTCGAAGAGGGCGCAGGACCGGCTGCTGTGGTGCAGCCGGTCCTGTGCCGCTGTGCCCTCAGGGACGGTCGAACGCGTCGTCCGGCAGCGCGGGGTCGACCTCCAGCGCGGACAGCGTGAGCACGGACGTGAGCGTGCCGTGCTGGAACTCCTCGATGCGGTGGGGGATCCGCAGGCCACCGACCTCGCGCACGTCGAGGTACCGGAGCTCGGCGGCGTCGGCCCACGGCTGCTCGAGACGCTCGGCGATCAAGGTGCGGTCCGCGCCGATGACGTACGTCGTCATGGCGCCGTCCTCCACCACCATCACGCCGTCGCCGCGCAGGCCCGCCACGGTGGTCGGGCCGACGGCGGCGACGACGTCGTCGTGCCGCGCGAACAACCCGAGGACGGTGTTGAGGGCGTAGCGACGCACCGCCATGGCGGCGTCGGGATCCATGAGCAGGAACGTGCCGTCGGCGGCCCACAACCACGACGTGTCCGGGTCCGCCTGCTGGACCAGCATCGTCGCGCCCTCGTGCTCGACCTCGATCCGCACGCGGCGTCCGGCCACGTCTACCAACATGCGAAGCTCGGCGCCGCGAAGGTACTGCGGCGCCCCGGCCGCGTCGTAGCCCACGCTGTCGATGGCCACGTCGAAGCGGAACGTGGGTTGCGCGCCGCTAGGAGCACCATGGGCGAGGCGTGCGCCCGCCAGGGTGGCGAGTCCGTCCGCGCGGGCGCGATCGAGCGCGGCGGCGCGTTCGCTCGCTCGTTCCGGGGTGATGGTGGGGTCGTCCGCTTCCCCGGTCAGGAACCACGCCAGCACCGCAGGGAAGCGCTTGCTCCACGCC
The DNA here is from genome assembly GCA_964483695.1 of uncultured bacterium. GTDB lineage: Bacteria > Deinococcota > Deinococci > Deinococcales > Trueperaceae > CAZACZ01. The sequence goes on from CAZACZ010000005.1 coordinate 37,135, forward strand.
GACTCGTGATGTTGCGCGCCCTCGTCGATGACGAGGCGCACGTCGGCACCGCGGTCCCGCAGGAGCGTCGCCATGCGCATCACGTCCTGTGTCTGGCCCCAGCCCTCTTCCGTCCCCATGTCGAGCCATACGCGCACGCTAGGGTTGGCGCGCAGGTCGGCCCACGCGAACACCGGCTTGCCGGAGCCCCACCAGAGGCTAGGGGAGAGCGCGCCTGCGAAGCCGAACACGCCCGGGTAGCGCATGGCGGAGTACAGCGACACCAGCCCGCCCATGCTCGAGCCCACGATGGCCGTGTCGTCGCGGTCCGCGAGCGTACGGTAGCGCTCGTCGACCAGCGGCTTGACGGTCGTCGCGACGAACGCCGCGTACGCCTCGGCGCGAGCCGTCATGTTCGCCTCGACGCCGGGGAACGGCGCGTACTCGGCGAGCCGTTCCTCGCCCATGTTCGGGATCCCCACCAGGATGACGGGGAAGCCACGTTCCGCCGACGCCTGGGCCGTCTCGTCGGCGCGCCACTCGCCGGCGTACGAAGTGGCTTCGTCGAAGAGGTTCTGGCCGTCGTTCATGTACATCACCGGGTACCGACGCGTGCCTTCGTCGTAGCCGGGCGGCAGCAACACGAGGATGTCGCGCTCGTTGCCAAGGTGCGGGCTGGCGACGGAGGGGATGGTCTCGAGCCGGCCGACGACGGTCGAGGCGGCGTTCGGTTGGGCCGAGACCGACCCCATCAGGACCAGCGCAGCGACGCAACCCATCAGCGTCGCGCCGCGGCGGTTGGCGCGTTCGAGTCGTTCCGGGTTCGGTGCCATGCGGTCATGCTAGGAACCCCTGGCTTCCGACTGGTTCCCGCAGGACGGACGGCGCGTGTAGGAGTTCGGCGCTCGCGCGCGCACCTGAGCATCGCGTACGGAACGCGTTGGCCCTGCCTTCACCAAGCGGTAAGCGCGGTCTCAGAACCTGTGGGTACGGTCGTTCCCGTGGCGCCGCCCGAGAGTCCGGGAGACCGCAGCCCGACCCCCACGCGTCTCCAAGGGCGGCCGCTGCGCCGCGCGAACGCAACCGGCGTTCCGCCGGCGCCACGAGAACGGATCCGATGACGACACGAAGGAGGTACAGCATGACGAGACGCATCTTCCTGGCAGCCGCCGTGCTCACGCTCGGACTCACGCTCGCCGCTTGCTCGGGTGGCGGAGGCGGTGGCGAGCAGCAACCCACCGGTCAGGCGAAGGTGGTGCTGACCGACGCGCCGGCCAGCGAAGCCGAGGCGCTGACGGTGGCGTTCGGACGCATCGAGCTGATCCCCGCCGATGGCACCGAAGCCGAGGCCGCGGTGATCGCCGAGTCGGGCGGCAGCTTCGACGTCCTGACGCTTCGCAACGGCACGCTGGCCGACGTCGGCGCGGCGGACGTTCCCGTGGGCACGTACGCGCAGGTGCGCGTGATCGTGGACGAGGCGACCATCGACGTAGGTGACGGCAACGACCCGTACGACGTGTTCGTGCCGAGCGGCGCCCAGACCGGTCTGAAGATCAACCTCGACCCGCCGTTTGTGGTGGAAGAAGACTCGTCCAGCACGGTGATCCTCGACTTCGACGCGGACCGCGCCGTGGTGGAGACGCCGGCAGGCAGCAACAACTACAACCTGGTGCCCACCGGCATCCGAGCGGTGGCGCAAGCCGAGGCGGGCACGGTGACGGGGTCGGTGATCGACGAGATGGCGCTACCCGTCGCCTTCGCGACCGTGAAGGTCTACCGTACCGGGAACACGGACGTCGTGACCTCGACCACCACCGAGGCCGACGGTGGGTTCCAGCTCGTCGGGTTGCTCGAGGGCAGCTACGATCTCGAGATCGCCCTGGACGGCTACCTCACGTTGCTCGTTCCTGGCGTGAGCGTCAAGGCCGGCAGCCTCACGGACGTGGGCACGCAGGTGCTGCTGGCGCCCGCGCTCTAGCGGCCACCTGCAACGCGCCTACGGCGGCGTGAACGCCTACGCGTACGTCTTCGACGGCCAGTGGGGCAGCCTCGACCAGGCGCTGGCGTCACCCGGTCTGGCGGAGCAGGTCACCGGCACCGCGGCGTGGCACGTGAACGCCGACGAGCGTGGCGTCCCTCTGGCCGGTGAACCACAAGACCCGGTCGGTCGACATCCTCGGCGTCACCGACCCCGAAGGGGACGCCGTCACCATCACCATCGACGCGGTCTTCCAGGACGAGTTGGTGGACGCCCCCGGAAGTGGCGACGGGCCCACCACGCCGGACGCGGTTGGCGTTGGCACGTCCACCGCGATGCTCCGGGCAGAGCGCGAGGGCAACGGCAACGGCCGCGTCTACCACGTGCT
>CAZACZ010000005.1:39579-73077 GCA_964483695.1 uncultured bacterium
CGATGCTCCGGGCAGAGCGCGAGGGCAACGGCAACGGCCGCGTCTACCACGTGCTGTTCACGGCACGTGCCGCTAGCGGCACGTGCTCCGGAGAGGTGCTGGTGGGGGCGCCGACCAGCCAGGGTCGCAAGGGCGCACCGGTGGACGACGGCCCGCTCTACGACTCGACGATCGCGTGACGCTGGTCGGCGGCGATGCCGCCGGATCGCGATGACGCAGCGGTCGGGGAGGATCGAACCTCCCCGGCCGCTTGCGTTCGAGCGCACCCGCTCCTGCCCCGATCGGTACCGTTCTTCACATCTACCTCTCACGAAGGCGTAGAGTGAGGGCGCTCACGATCCGGCACCGTGCCTCGCCTCGGTCCTCCCAGCGTCGCGCGGCACGGTCGCCCGCGAGCGACGCATGGTGCGCCGTGCCCTTCACGACGAAGCGGTGAACGGCGTATGCCCGGACGCCGACGACGTCACGCCGTCGGCGGGAGAGGTGAGACCATGGAGACTTGGGTACCGATCATCATCCAACTCGTTGCCGGTGCGCTCGGCGGGAACTTCGCCGGTTCCGCCATGAAGAACAAGGGCCTGGGCGGCGCCGGCAACGCCATCGCCGGTGCGCTCGGCGGCTTGGGCGGCGGGCAACTGCTGTCGGTGCTCGGCTTGGGCTCTGCCGGCAGCAACGTCGACCTGACGTCGATCATCAGCCACGTGGTGGGTGGTGGCGCCGGCGGCGCGATCCTCACGGCGATCGTCGGCATGCTGCGGGGCGGGTCGAAGACGTCCTGAAGCTCGCCTCTCAGGGCCGCACGTAGCGCGCCTCGAGCCTGAGTACCGCAACGGGACGCGCAGCGCCTCGAACGAGACGAAGCGATGCGGGGCGGAGAAGACCCTCCGCCCCGCTCCCGTGCCTACCCTTGCGTGGCCTGCGCCGGTCGCTTCCCACGCAGCAACGCCTCCACCCGCGGCCGCGCCGCCGCAGCCGCCGCTTCGTCGACGAACGCCAGGCGCGTGCGGCGCGCCAGCACGTCGTCGGCGGTGCAGGCGAACTCGTGGTCGCGGGCGTACAGCACCTCGGCCTCGAGGTAGGGATGGCCGTCGGCCAGCCGCGCGCCGTAGCCGTCTCGCGCTAGGCTCGCCACCTCCGCCGCTCGGCTGCCGTAGGCGCCGTTCAGGTGGCGCGCGACGTCCTCGTCCAGCCCGAAGTCGCGGGCCAGGGCTTCGTGGCCGGCCGCGTCGTAGCCGTCGGCGCCCGCCAACGGCAGGTCGGTGGTGGTGCTGGCGCCGGCGGAGAGCGTCGCCTGGGCGACGGCCGTATCCACCGCGTCCTCCGCCATGCGCCGGTAGGTGGTCCACTTGCCCCCGGCGACGGTGACGAGGCCCGCGTCGCTCACCACGATGGTGTGATCGCGCGACAAGCGGGCGGTGCTCTGGGCGCCGTGGTGCGCCTCGACCAGCGGCCGTAGGCCACTCCAGGCCGCCCGCACGTCCGAGTTCTCGATGGGCAGGTCGAAGTACTCGCGGACGTGACGCAGGATGTAGGCCACGTCGTCGTCGGTGGCTTGGGGGTCGTCGTGCACGTCGGCGGGTACGTCGGTGGTGCCCACCAGCGTGTGACCGTGCCACGGCAGGAGGAACAGCACCCGGCCGTCCTCGGTCTTCGGGATCAGCAGGCCGGTATCCGGCGGGCTGAAGCGCGCAGGCAGCACCACGTGGGCGCCCGTGCTGGTCTTCAGCATCTCCGGCGCGTCGGGGTCGTCCAGTCTGCGGACGGCGTCGGCGTACGGGCCGGTGGCGTTGATCACCACGGCGGCGCGCACCTCGAACTCGCCATCCTGCAGGTCCTCGGCGATGCGGTCGACGACCACCGCGCCGCCCACGCGACCGCCGTGCTTGACGAGCGCGCGCACCTCGACGTGGTTCGCCACCACCGCGCCCATCTCCGCCGCCGTGACCGCCAGCGCGACGTTCGTCCTGGCGTCGTCGAACTGCCCATCGTGGTACTCCACCGCGCCGCGCAGGCCGTCTGCCTTCAGCATCGGGAAGCGCTCGATGGCCTCGGCGCGCGGCACCAGCCGGCTGGGCTTGAGGTTCGCTCGCCCAGCCAGCATGTCGTAGAGCTTCAGGCCGGTGAAGTAGTACGGCAGCTCGAGCGCGCCGTAGATCGGCGTCAACAACGGCAGCGGCCGCGCCAGGTGCGGCGCGTTGCGCAGCAACACGGCCCGCTCCTTGAGCGCCTCGCGCACCAGCTGGAACTGCGAACGGTCGGCGTGCTTCACCGCCTGCTCGAGGTAGCGCACGCCGCCGTGCACCAGTTTGGTGCTGCGGCTACTGGTGCCCTGCGAGAGGTCGAAGCGCTCCACCAACGCGACCCGCAGGCCTCGGCTGACGGCGTCGAGGGCGATCCCGGTGCCGGTGGCGCCGCCGCCGATCACCAGCACGTCGAAGCGCTCCGACGCCAACCGCGCCAGATGCCGCTCTCGGGAGGTGGTTCGGTTCGTCGCGGGCACGGGAGCGCGGGTCGGCCGGTTGGAGGTGGTCGTCTCGGGCATGGACATCGGCTGCCTCCACGATACCGCCTCGTTCCGGTGCCCTTCCGTGCCTCCGCCCCCGTCACGCGTCGGTGCGGTGCGAGGTTGCCGGCATCGCGACGGCTACGGCAACGTTGGTCCCTTCGCGCCCGTCGCGCGGACGCTCTGCACCCCTCGCGCGGACGCGTCGTTCCTGCTACCTTCGGCTGGTGAACTACCTGTTCGTCCTCGCGGGCATCGTTCTGCTGTACCTCGGCGGCGAGGGGTTGGTGCGGGGCGCGGTGCGACTCGCGCGCAGCCTCGGCATCTCCCCTCTGGTGATCGGTCTGACGATCGTGGCGTTCGGCACCTCCAGCCCGGAGCTGTTCGCCAACCTCGCGGCGGTGCTGGGCGGTACGCCGCAGCTGGCGTTCGGCAACATCGTCGGCTCCAACATCGCGAACATCGGCTTGATCCTCGGCCTCAGCGCGACGATCGCCGTCATTCAGGTGCGCTCGGTGGTGGTGCGGCGCGAGGTGCCGGTCATGCTGCTGGCCGCCTTCGCGTTGGTGCCGGTGTTCGTAGGGGGAACCATGGGGCGCCTCGAGGGGGCGGTGTTCGTGCTGCTGCTCGGCGTCTACCTGTGGCGTCTGCTCCGCGGAGGTGAGGCGCCGCCCGTCGAGGCCGAGTTCGCGGTGGAGTACGGCGACGGCGATCGCGCGCGCGCCACCGTGACCTCGTGGCTACTCGTGCTGGGCGGCCTCGGGCTGCTGGCCGGCGGGGCACGGCTGCTGGTGCTGGGGGCCACCGCCATCGCCCGGTCGTGGGGCGTGCCGGAGTTGGTGATCGGCCTCACGGTGGTGGCGATCGGCACCAGCCTGCCGGAGCTGGTCACCTCGGTGGTGGCCGCCACCAAGGGCGAGCCCGACATCGCGCTCGGCAACGTGGTGGGCTCGAACGTGTTCAACGTCCTGGGCATCCTCGGCGTGAGCGCCCTGGTGCGGCCCTTGCCGCTGCCGGCCGACGGCGGTTGGCGCGACATCGCGGTCATGCTCGGGTTCAGCATGGTGCTGTTGCCGATGCTGGTGTCCGGCATGCGCCTGGTGCGCTGGGAGGGGCTGGCGCTGATGGCGGCGTACGTGGCGTACACCATGTGGCTGTTCCTCGGTGGCGCGGCGGCGGGAGTGGCCGGCTGACCAGGCCCCGTCACGGCGGTGACGCGCGCGACGGCAGGCCCGTGGGCGCGGGTCTAGGGTGAGGCGACGTTCCGTCCGCGGCCTCGTCGGCGTGTCGTCCTGACGCTCGCTCCCGCATCGTCGCTGCGCTTCCTCGAACCGCCGTCGCCAGGCCAGCGGCGAGCGGGTAGGAGGTGCGTCGTGGCCGTCATCATGACCGTGCTCGGTGCTTGCATGCTGGTCGGTGGGGCGTTGCTGCTCTACCGAGCTGCCACGTGGCGTGTCGTGCGCGACGTCTTCCATGGCGACGTCCTGCAGGCCGAGGGGGTGATGGAAGGGGTCCTGCTGTCCGTGTTCGGGCTGTTCCTGTTCGTGTTCGGCCTGGCATGGTTGCTGGGAGGGGCGGCCGTCTGAGCACGACGGTAGACTCGCGGCATGGATGCGTTCCGTCTCGGGCCGATGGTGCTGAGCGCGCCGCGGTTCTACGCCTTGCTGGGGTTGGTGGCGCTCGTGGTAGCTGCGGAGGTGGGGTCGTGGCTGCGTCGCCGCGCGGCGGTGCGCCGCGGTGCGACGCCCGACGCCCGTGAGGCTGCTTGGGCCTGGAACGCCGCGTTGGCAGTGGTGATCGGCGCGCGCGTCGGGTTCGTCGTCGAGAACGCCCGCGTGTTCGCCGCCGCGCCGCTCGACGCGTTCGCCATCTGGCAAGGCGGGTTCTCGCCCTGGTGGGGCGTCGTCGCGGGGGCGCTGGTGGCCGGCTGGTCGTTCCGCCGCAGGTGGGCGGAGGCGCGCGCCGTGGCCGTTCCGGCGCTGGTGGCGCTCGCGGTGTGGTTGGGGGTCCCGGCGCTCCTGAGCCCGGTGGCCTCCGTGGCCGGCACGTTGCCTGTCCTCACCGTCGAGCGGCTGGAGGGCGGCACGCTCGACGTGGCCGCGCTCGAGGGTCGGCCCACGGTGGTGAACCTGTGGGCCACGTGGTGCCCACCGTGCCGCCGCGAGTTGCCGCTGCTCGCGGACGCTCAAGCGAGGCACCCCGAACTGCAGTTCGTCTTCGCCAACCAGGGCGAGGTGCGCGCCACCGTCCAGGCGTACCTAGACGGTCGACCCGAGGTGGAGTTGGAGAACGTGGTGCTCGACCTCGGCGGGCAGTTCGGGCAGGCCTTCGACAGCCTGGGGTTGCCGACCACGCTGTTCTTCGACGCACAAGGGCGCCACGTGCTCACGCACGTGGGCGAACTGTCGACGGCGGCGCTGTTCAACTACCTGACCGACTTGCAGCGCGGCACGCTGTAGGGAAGGCGCCATCCCGGTCGCGCGAGGCCGCCGGGCGGCGGCGCCGACCGGCGCGACCCGACCGGCGCGACCCGACCGGCGACCGCCGCGACCCGGACGGCGCACGACGCAGAAGCTTCGTCAGAAGTTCTTGCGCCGGAACGAGCGAAGCCCCAACAGCATCGGCACGATCACCCACGCCAGGAGCGCCGCCACGCTGGCGAGCAGGCCCGTGCCCGTCCCCAGGAAGTTCCGGAACACCGCGCCGGTGTAGCCCAGCAGGGCGGCCGCGTCGAGCTGCAGCAGCACCAGGATGCGCGACAAGTCGATGGGGTTGAGCATGCTCACGGCGATGACGGCGCGTTCGATGGGGTACGCCTGCGCCACCACGATGAAGAACAGCACCAGGCCGTCGTACACCACCGTCAAGCCGAGCCACACGCCGAGGGCGATGCCGAGCGCGCGGGCGCGCTCCTCGTTGGCGAGGCCGATCCAGAACGCCAACGCGGTGAAGACCAGGCTCACCAAAGCGCCGGACGCCAGCAGGCTCACGATCATCGGCACGTCGACGGCGTTCTTCACGGCGTACACCGCGAACGGGACGCCCGAGCCGAGCACGAAGGCGGCCGCCAGCGGCAGCGCCACGCCGGCGAGGTGGCCGAGGAAGACGCTCGGGCGCGACACCGGTTGCGTGAGGATGAGCTGCACGAAGTCGCGCGTGTAGTAGTAGTAGTTCATCCCCAGCATCAACGCCACCAGCGGCACCACCAGCAGCACCAGGTTCAGCGAGCTGAGCGCCGCCTGCGCTGCGTCGTCGCCGAAGTACAGCAAGCCGCCGGTGGCGGCCGCGAAGAAGGCCGTGTAGATCAGGATCCAACGGCTGCGCAGCAGGTCGAAGAAGGCGTACTTCATCACCTTGCGAGCGGTGCTCATGCCGCGCCCTCCAACGCCAGGTCGCTGTCCGTTCGGCTGCCCCCGGCCTCCATCAAGCGCGCCACCGCGCGCTCCAAGCGGCGCTCGCCCGTTCGGTCGCGGATCGACTCGATGGTGCCGCGGAAGCGCACCGTGCCCTCGAGCAGGAACAGCACCTCGTCGGCCAGCTCCTCGAGCTCGCTCATCACGTGCGACGTCAGGATGATGGTGGCGCCTTCGGCGCGCTCCTCGGCGATGCGGTCCTTCAAGCGGCTGCTGGCCACCGGGTCGAGGCCGGCGCTGGGTTCGTCGAGGACCAGCACCTTCGGGCGGAACAGGAACGCGAGCACGGCACTGGCCTTCTGCTTGCTGCCGCCCGACAGCACCCGCAGCGGCTTGTCCAGGTGCGGCCGCAACTGGAACAGGTCGACCAGGCCGTCGAGGCCGTCGGGGCGTTCGCCGCGCAGGTCTTGCACGAAGGCGAACAACTCGCGCACGCGCAGGTTGTCGGGGAAGCGCGGCTCTTGCGGCAGGTACCCGACGATGCGCCGCACCGCGGGCTCGTATGCGGGCCGACCGTCGATGGTGACGCTGCCGGCGTCCGGCAGGACCAACCCCAGCACCGACTTCATCAAGGTGGTCTTCCCCGAGGCGTTGGGGCCCACCACGGCCGTCACCCGGCCAGGCTCGAAGGTGGCGCTGACGCCGCGCAACACCTCGAGCCGGCCGAAACGCTTCGTCAGGGTGTCGACGACGACCATCGGATCCTCCCCATGAGCGGCCGATCGTCCTCGATGGCCTTGGGCGTGATGACGGGCAGCAGGCGCTCGGCGTACTCCATCACCTGCGACAGCGGGCTCCGGAGCAGCAGCATCGACTGCGGGTAGGCCTCGAGCGTCAAGGCGAACAGCCGCACGGGGCGGTAGGGGACGTCGCCGATGCCGTCGCGGTCGAGGTCGTAGCCTTCGTAGGCGTCCCAGTAGTTCTCCAGGAACGAGTTGTACGAGCGGTCCGCGTTGGTGATGACGTCGAACGTGTTGGCGACGAAGTTGTTGTGCGCGATGCGCATGCCCATCGAGTTCGAGAGCACACGGATGGCGTAGCCGTTGCGCAGGAAGTCGTTGCGGTCCAAGTCGGTGCGGTTCGAGTTGTCGATGTAGACCCCGGCGGTGTTCCCTTCGAAGGTGTTGCCCGACACCGCGCTGTCGTCGATGTCCTTCAGCAGGAGGCCGTAGGCGGCCGCGCCCCAGTTGTCCACGAAGCGGTTGCCGACCATGATGATGCGCTTCGAGTACATCACCGCCACGCCGGCGCCGTTGCGCCGGAAGTCGTTGCCGCGGAACTCGCTCTCGTTCGAGAACATGAAGTGCAGGCCGTAGCGCAGGTTGTCTTCGCTGACGTTGTTCACGACCACGTTGCCGAGCGCGAACTCGAGATAGATGCCGTCGCGATGGCCGCTCACGACGTTGTCCTCGATGTGGATCTGGTAGCCGTTCCACACGTGGATGGCGTTGCCGGAGAAGGCTTCGTTCTGGGCCTGCCCCGTCACGACGTTGCCGCGCACCGTGCAGGCGGTGGACTTCGCGAGATAGATGCCGAAGAAGGCGTTCTCGATGCGGTTCCCCTCGATGAGGCAGCCGCCGATCTCCTCGACGCGCAAGGCGGCCACGTCGTGCACGTGGCTGCGGCCGGCGTCGCGCAGCACCATGCCGCGCACCACCACGCGATCGGCGGCAACGGTCAGGATGGCGTCCTCGAGGCGCCCGTCGAGGACGGGCCAGTCGACGCCTTCGAGGGTGATGCTGCGCTCGATCGTTAGCGGACCCTCGGCGTAGGTGCCGGCGTGGACCCGAACGGTGTCGCCGTCGACGGCGGCGTCCAAGGCGGCCCGAACGCTGGTGAACGCGCAGCCGGCGCATACCTCGAGGGTGCGGCCGGCCGCGGCGTCCCCCGGCGCCGCGCCTTGGTGCTCCGCCGCCCCTTGGGCGGACGCGGCGTGCGCGGCCAGCACCAGCCAGCCGACGAGCAGCACCGTCCGCAGGGGGGTCACGGCGCGTCGGTCTCCTGGTGGTCGGGGGCGGGTCCGTCGTCGGTCTCGTGGCCGCCGTGCACGCGTTCGATGAAGCCGGCGTCGAGCACGATGCCGGGGAGGTCCTGGTAGCGCACCTCGATGCCGTTGGCTTCCTGGCGCATGTCCTCGAGCGCGTCGAGCGTCTTGAACGCCGAGAGGTTGAGGCCCATCGGGCTACGCAGCAACGCGCTCTGGAGGTAGCGCGCTTCGTCGGCGCGCAGCCAGGTGCCGGGGTTGGCGTAGTCGCTGACCCAGGCCGAGTGGATGTCGTCCTCGGCGACGGTGCCTTCGATGCGGAACGCCACCATGCACTCGATCGAGTCGAACTTGTAGACCTTGCCGGTCTTGGTCACGATCTGCGTGGCGTAGCGCGGATCGGAGATCACCATGCCGCAGAACGCCCCCACGTCCTGGCCGATGACCACGGTGACGGGCTTGGGCTCGGAGCAACCGGCCAGCAGCCCCGCCACGATCACCAGCGCCGTCACGCCGGCCGAGACGCGGGCGGCCGAGACGCGACGGCGACGCCACGCCGCGGCGAGGAAGAGCACCACGCCCAGGACGAAGCCACCCGCCAAGGCGTACGCGCCCCAGCCCGGCCAGGCGGTGATGTAGAAGTTCATGAACTGGCTGGTGCCGAGCATGGGGGGAGTGTAGCCCTCCATCTCGATGGCCGCCATCGGGTCCACGGTGTGGCCGAACCGGTAGAGCCAGCCGTAGAAATCGGCCATGCCGAGCACGGCGAAGACGCCGTAGCCGAGCAGCCACCAGCGCAGCGCCTTGAGCGTGCCGACGGCCGCGGCCACCAGCCCGCCGACGGCGGTGGCGATCACCAGCACGGGCAGCACCTTGAGCTCCCAGAAGTCCGCGGCGTCCAGGTGCATGAAGCCGACGTAGTGGTTGAGACCGTTGATGAGGTCAACGCGGCCGGTCAGCTTGCTGGACCAGATCTGCATCGCCAGGCCCTCGGGGTACTGCGGCGCCTCGAAGTAGTAGTGCCACAGCGGGAACACGAAGGTCAGCAGCGGGATCAGCGCAGCGAGCGCGACGAGCGCGCGGACGGCCCAAGCGAGCCGGGATGGTCGAGGGGTCATGAGGATCGGGTCCTTCCTGGGAAGGAGGTGCGGGAGCGGGGGCATGCCCGCCGTGCGGGCGGGTGCCCCCGCTCCCGGGCGCGCCAGGTGTCCGTGCCTGGCGTTCGTCGTGCTGCGCGCGTGGCGGCGACCCGCGGGATGCGAGTGGGCGCCGCCACGACGCGGTCTAGGTCAGTTCCCCAGGCTCCAGCTGAGCGCGATGTCGGAGTCGGCCGGGGAGACGCGAGCGTAGCCTTGCATCTCTTGGTGCAGCGCGGAGCAGAAGTCGGTGCAGTAGAAGGGGTAGACGCCGGGCTGCTGCGGTTCCCACTTCGCCGTGAGCGTCTGCCCGGGCATGATCAGGATGTTGGCGTCGTTCATGCCTTGGATGGCGAAGCCGTGCGGCACGTCCCAGTCCTGCTCGAGGTTGGTGACGTGGAAGTAGACGGTGTCGCCGACCTTGATGCCTTCGATGACGTCGGGCGCGAAGTGCGAGCGGATCGACGTCATGTAGACGTGCACCTCGTTGCCGTCGCGTTCGACCTTCACGTCGGCCTCGCTGCGGGTGACGTAGGGGTGCTCGTTGGCGGCGAGTTCGAAGATGCGCTGGCTGTTCTCGACGAGCTTCTCGGCGGGGATGCCTTGAGCGTAGTGCGGCTCACCCTGCGTCGGGAAGTCGAGCAGCATCTGCATGGTGTTCCCGCTGATGTCGATGAGCTGCGCCGAGTGCGCCAGTTCGGGGCCGGTGGGGAGGTAGCGGTCCTTGGTGATCTTGTTGAGCGCGACGAGGTAGGTGTCTTCCGGGTCCATCGAGTCGCCGCCGGGGATCATCAGGTGGCCGATGGAGTAGTAGACCGGGATGCGATCGACGACCTCGAACGACGCGAGGCTCCACTTGATGACCTCGGAGGTGATGAAGCACGAGGTGTAGACGTTGCCGCGGGTGTCGAACTCGTTGTGCAGCGGCCCGAGGCAGGCGCGCTCGACCTGGCCGGCGACGATGCTGTCGAAGTTGAGGATCGGGATGCCGTACGCCTCGCCGTCGAAGTCGTCGGCCGCGATGGCGGCCAGCATCTTGCTGAAGCTATGGACCGCGATGGTGGCCGAGAGCTTCCCGCCGGGGACGATGAACTCGCCGGTGGGGTCGACGTCGACGCCGTGCGGCGACTTGGGCGTTGGCAGGAAGTAGACCAGATCCGAGCAGTTCGCAGGGTCGAGCACCGTGACGCTGTCCATCCAGGTCGTCTCGGCGATGCCGGTGCGCTCGTTCTTCAGGTTGTGGGCGTAGTTCGCCGGCATCTGGCTGGCGGCGCCGTTCGCGACGCACTCCTCGGCGCGGCGCCAGTTGACGGCGGTGACGAAGTCCTTGTCGTTCTGCGAGGCGTTCACCTCGAGCAGGGTGTGGGCTTCCTCGGAGTTGTACGAGCTGAAGAAGCACCAGTCGGCCGACGGCCCCTTGCCGCAGTGCGACAGGTCGTAGTCGAAGCCGGGCATGAGGATCTGGAACGCCAGGCTCATCTCGCCGTCTTCGGGATCGACCGAGACGAACGACAGCATGCCCTTGAAGTTGCCCTTGTACTCGGCCACGGGCATGTCGCGTTGCGGCACGGGGACGCTGAAGCGGGTACCGGCCAGGACGTACTCGCTGTTGCTGGTGGTGAACGGCGACGGGTGGTTGCCGCCCGTGTTGGGGATCTCGATGATCTCGACGGTCTCGAAGCTGGAGAGGTCGATGCGGGCGATGCGCGGCGTGTTGTTGCCGTTGATGAAGATCCAACGTCCGTCGGGCACGCCGTCGGTCATGGAGAGCTCGGGGTGGTGGGCGTCGTCCCAGTAGACCGGGCCGTGCGAGGTGTTGAACATGGCCTTGGTCTCTTCGGAGTAGCCGTAGCCGTTCTCCCCGAACTGGCTGAAGACCGGGATGGTCTTGAGCACGCGGCCGGATGGCAGGCCGACGACGCTCATCTGGCCGTTGAAGCCGCCCGAGAAGAAGCCGTAGAACTCGTCGTGCTCGCCGGGGGCCACGTAGACGCGCGAGGCGGCGTCGTTGGCCACCCGCGCGGCGTTGCGCGCGCCCTGCGCAGCCACCAGCCCGGCGGTGAGCAACGCCACGGCGGCGGCGAGGGCGATCCATCTGCGGATGGTCATGGGTGCCTCCAGGAAAGGGCGCGCCCATCGGGCGCGCCGGGTCCGTCAGTTCGTCGTGGCGGCGGCGTCGACGCTGCGGAAGTACTCCAGCACCGAGCGCACTTGCGCCTCGTCGAGCGGCAGTTTCGGCATCGGCGTCATGTACTCGGCGAGGAGTTCGTACGCGATGTCGTCGTTGAAGATCATCTCGTCGGTGTTGAGGATCATGTTCATGATCCACTCGGGCGCGCGCCGCTCGGTCACGCCCGCGAGGTCGGGTCCGACGTAGCGCTCGCCGAACTTGTGGCACGCCGCGCAGTAGGTGGTGAACACGACTTCTCCTGCGGCGGCCAGTTCCGGGTCGAGCTCGCCGAGTTCGATCTCGGCGATCGGCCCGATGCCTTTGGGGAGTTCCTCCTCGGTGCCGTCTTGTGCGAGGGCGGCCATCGCTCCCAAGGCGATGGTCACCACGACGAGGAGCACGAGCGGCAGTCTCGCTCGTGCGGTTCGGACGATACGTTCGGTCACGGACACCTCCTGCGCCCTGGCTCACGGGGTCCGCGCGGCGCGGCCCCTGCATCCCGTACACGTCCGTCAGCCCCAACCGGACCAATCTGGACATGTTGGTCCAGGTTAAGTGCCGGCTCCGTCGGGTCGCCAGGGACGGACGTCCCTGGCGTGGCGGATGGTCGCGCACGCTCACGTCCGTATCGACCCGACCATGTACGCTCGAGGGACACGCGCACGCCGGACGGTCGCTTCCGGACCGGACAGCCAAGCCGAGGACGTGCGCGCGGAGGTGATGGACGAACATGTGGTTGATCTTCATCGTCACGTTGGCGGGCACCCTGCTGGTGCAGATGTACCTGCGCAACACCTACGGTCGTTGGCAGGCCGAGGCGGGCGCTTCCGGTTTGAGCGGCGCGCAGACCGCGCGCACGATCCTCGATGCCAACGGCCTGAGCGACGTCCGCGTGGAGGAGGTGCCGGGAGCCTTGACCGACCACTACGATCCCGGCCAGCGCGTCGTGCGCCTCTCCACTGCCAACTACCGCGGCGTCAGCGTGGCGTCGCACGCCGTGGCGGCGCACGAAGTGGGGCACGCGCTGCAGCACGCGAACGCCTACGCGCCGCTGCAGATCCGTTCGGCGCTGGTGCCGGCCGCGAACATCGGCGCGCGCTTCGCGCCGTGGCTCATCATCCTCGGCGCCATGGTCGGCGCCATGGGCATGATCACCATCGGGGTAGCGTTGTTCGGTGCCGCGGTGCTGTTCCAGCTGGTGACGCTGCCGGTCGAGTTCGACGCCAGCCGCCGTGCCGGTGTGCAACTGCAGACGCTCGGTATCAGCACCAGCGGCGAGTTGGCCGGCACCCGTCAGGTGCTGAACGCCGCCGCCTTGACCTACGTGGCCGCCGCGGCCGCCTCGGTCTTGTACCTGCTGTACTACGTCTCGATGTTCCTCGGGAACCGCGACTGAGCCAGGGCGCGAACCTTGCGCTCCGTGTAGCGCCGTAACGGCCCCCGCGCCTCCCCGCCCAGCGGCCCCTCGGTGCCGCGTGGCGCCGCGCCGGACACGAGTCCGGCGCGGCGCTTCACGTCACGACCGCTTCGAGGCGGGCGGAGCTCCCAGCAGCGCCGCGGCGCGTTCGAGCGCCGCTTGCGGGCTGAGATCCCGGGCCTTCGACGCGATGGCCGCGCGCTCCGCCTCGCTCAGCCACGGCGTCAGCTTGCGCTCCCAGGTGCGTTTCTCCTCGCGGTTCACGGGCGCCACCGGAACGCCGATGCGCGCACGCCAGTCGTTCACCACCGTCGCCAGCAGGTACGCCTCTTCGGGGAGACCGGCTAGTGTCAGGTAGGCCGACGTTCCCTCGAGGTAGAGCTGCTCCAGCACCGGCGCCTGCTGCGGCAGGACCAGTTGCATCCCCTCGCGAAGGTACCCGCGCGCCGCCTCTGCCTGGCCCCGCGCGAGGGCCACGCGCGCTAGGTCGTAGAGCACGAACCCGGCACCTCGGGCCTCGCCGTGGGCGCGCCGCACCTTGAGGGCGCGCAGCGCCAACTCCTCGGCCCGCGCGAGGTCCTTCCGCCCCAGCGCCACCAGCGCCTGGCGGTGCCAGACGTTGGCCCGGCCACTGTCCATCTCGAGGTCCTCGTAGTAGGCGTACGCTTCCTCGGCCAGCCGTTCGGCCTCGTCGAGGTTGCCGCGGTGCCACGCCGCCACGCCCAGGTTGTCGATCGCGAAGGCGGTTCCCAACGTGTCGGAGATCTGCTTCGAGAGGCGCAGGCTCTCGCGGTAGTAGTGCGCCGCTTCGTCGTGGCGGCTGCGGTCGAGGGCGACGTTGCCAAGGCTCAGGTAGGTGTTGGCCTCGGCCTCGATGTCGGCCATGGCGCGCGCCAGCTCCACGCTCTCCTGCAGCAGCGGCTCTGCCTTGTCGTACTCCGAGCGGTTCTGCGCCAACACGCCGAGGGCGCGCAGCGCGCTGGCGACGGTCCAGCGGTCCCCGGCGGCCCTCGCCAGCGCGAGGCTCTCCTCGAGCAGCGGCTCGGCGCCGCGCAGGTCGCCCTGGCGCCACGCGAGCACCCCTTCCGCCAGCAGGGCAGCGGCGCGCACCGACGGCGGGGCGGCGCTCGCGCCGGGCAGGCTGCGCACCTCGTGCAGGCGCTGGCGACCGTGGCCGAGCGCGCCGATGCGTTGCCAGTACGGCCGCAGCGCGGCGCCCAGGCGCATCGCCTCCTCGGCCGAGCCGAACTCGACGAAGGTGGCCATGGCGGCGCGCAGGTTCCCGCCGTCCAACCGCAGCCGCTCGAGCCACAGCTCCTGCCCCGCCGCCCGCAGCCCCTCCGCCGCGATCACCGCGACGCCCAGGAAGTAGCGGGCGTGACGCTCGCGCACGGCGCGCCGCTCCGGGTCCTGGTCGAACGTCTCGAGGGCGAACTCGCGCAGCGTCTCGAGCATCGTGAAGCGCTCCTGGTCGGGATCGGAGCGCGTGAGCAGGCTGGCGTCGCACAGCGCCGCCAAGCCGTCGAGCAGTTCGGGGCCGCCGCCGATCACGTTCTCCACCGCCTCGAGGTAGGCGTTGCCGTCGAAGACCGACAGGCGGGTGAAGAGCTCGCGCTCGGCCGCGCCCAACTGGTCGTAGCTCCAGGTGATGGTGTCGCGCAGCGTGCGCTGCCGCTCCGGCACGTCGCGGGGGCCGCCGGTCAAGAGCGGCAGGCGCCGGGTCATGCGCTCCTTCAAGGTGAACACCGAGATGGTGCGCAACCGCGCTGCCGCCAACTCGATGGCCAGCGGCAGGCCGTCGAGGCGGTTGCAGATGTCGATGACCTCGTCGAAGTTCTCGGCGTCGAGGTGGAACGCGGGGCTGACCATCTGGGCGCGCTCGACGAAGAGCTGCACGCCGCCGTACCCCATCGCGGACGCGGGGTCGAGCGCGTCGTGGCTGGGGGGCACCGACATCGGCGGGACCGGGAACGCCACCTCGCCGGTGGCCCGCAGCACGCTGCGGGACGTGACCAGGATCTTCAGCCGCGGCGCTGCCGCCAGCAGGTGCGACACCACCGGCACGGCGCTCAGCAGGCCCTCGAAGTTGTCGAGCAGGAGCAGCATGGTTCGGTCCTCGAGGGCGTCGATCAGACGCTCCAGCGGACCCGCCGTGGTCGTCTCCCGCAACCCGAGCGACAAGGCGATGACGGTAGCCAGCAACTCGGACTCGCGTACGGTGTCGAGCGCGACGAACGCGATGCCATCGGGGAAGGCGTCGGTCATGCGCGACGCGGCCTCCAGCGCCAGCCGGCTCTTGCCGATGCCGCCGGGGCCGTGCAGCGTCACCAGGCGCACGTCGGGTCGCTCGAGCAGCGTCAGCAGGTCCTTGAGCGGGCCACGGCGGCCGATGAACGAGGTGAGCGGGTGCGGCAGGGGGCCGAACGCGAGGGGAGGTGGGGCCTCGTCGGTGGCGCCGGCCGGCCAGGCCGCGGCGGCGGCGGGGAGCGTCGCCGACCTCGCGCCCCACGAGGCGGGTTGCGCCAGGGAGCCCGCCGGTCCTGTCGGCGCCGCGGCGAAGCGCGACGCGTCGGCGAGCGGAAGGATCGGGAGCGCCACGTGATCGAGCGAGCCGCCCGCCGATGCCGCGGGTCCGGCCGCCGGCGCGGCCGCGCCGGCCCGGGCGTTGGCGCGTCGTTCGCGGCGGTCGGCGAGGAACCTGGCGACGTTCGTCAGGTTCGAGAAGATCGCGATCACCACGCCAAGGGCGGTGATCGCGGCGATGATGCCGCTCATCCCACCTCTCCCGGACCGGATCGGCGTCGACGACGCGGTGGTGCGCTTGGTCCGCCGACAGTGTACGGGTTCGCCGCTCGGGTTGCAGGTGACGCGCGTAGCGGCCATGCGGGACGCGGTTCGCCCGCTCGGCGGACGGCGTCCTGGGCCCCGCGCCGCTTCAGCCGACCATCGCCGCCACGACCTCGGGCAGCTCGTCGAGGCGCGCGAGCACCACGTCCGGGGTGCAGCTGCGTACCGACGCCTGGGGCAGGAAGGGCAGGTACGGGGAGGTGTCGATGGCGTGCTGTACGGCGAGGCCGACGTCGGGGTCGGCGGCCCGCTGCGCCACCGGCAGCGACGCCACCGACGGCGCCAGCTTCGGCGGCAGCCACGCCGCCCGCACGCCGGCGGCGCGGGCGCCGAGCACGTCGTGCAGCAGCGTGTCGCCGACGAACCAGTCGAGGCGCCCGGCGGCGCGGAAGGCGCCCGGATCCGGCTTGGCGAACCCGACGCGGTCGGGCGTCACCACCTGGTCGAAGTACGCCAGCATCCCCAGCGCCTCCAGCACCGGCTCCTGGTAGGCGGAGAAGCCGTTGCTGATCACCACCAGACGGTGGCCTGCGTCGCGTAGCGCGCGAAGCGTCTCGTGCGCGCCCGGTAGCGCCGCGATGGCGCCGTCCACCTGGCAGCAGCGCCGGACCATGGTGGCCACGTCGGGCACCTCGGCGCCGCCGAACTCTGCTGCCACGTCGCGGAAGATGGCGTCCCAGTCGTAGGCGCCCACCATGTCGCCAGCGGCCATGCGCCGCCCCCACGCCGCTCGCACCGCGGTGCGCGACGCCTGCGCGGCCTCGGCCGTAGGCCGGCCGCGCAGCGCCGTCGTGCCGTGGAAGAGGCGGTACATCTGCGGGAAGACGCAGCTCTCGAACGGGTTGCGCATCAGCACCCCGTCCAAGTCGAAGCCGATGGTGAACGGTTGGTCCATGGTCGCCGAGCAGCCTAGCCCTTCAGGGCCCCCACCGTCACGCCGCGCAGGAAGTAGCGCTGGAAGGCGAAGAACACCACGATGACGGGGATGGCGGCGAGCACGGCTGCGGCCATGTGCAGGCCGTAGAACAGCGGCTCCTGCTCGCGGATCAGCACCAGGCCGACCTGCAACGTGCGCATCTCGCTCGAGCGCGTCACGACCAGCGGCCAGACGAACGAGTTCCATTGCGCCACGAAGGTGATGATGCCCAGGAAGGCGAGGCCGGGCCGCACCAGCGGCAACACCACTTCCCAGAAGATGCGCGGCTCGCTGGCGCCGTCGACGCGTGCCGCGTCGAGCAACTCGCCGGGCAGCGTCTGGATGAACTGCTTCATCAGGAAGATGGCGAACGGCGTGACCAGGAGCGGCAGGATCAACCCCAGGTAGGAGTCGACCAGGCCGAGGCGCGTGATGACCAGGAACAGCGGCACCAGGATCGCTTCGAACGGCAGCATCATCGACAGGATGAACAGCCAGAAGAGCGTCTTGGCGCCACGGAAGGGCAGCTTGGCCAGGGCGTAGCCGGCCATGCTGGCGGTGGCCACGGTGACGAAGGTGACGCTGACGGCCTGGACGAGCGAGTTGATCACCCAGCGCATGAAGTTCGGCTGGTCGAGCACCAACCGGTAGTTGCGCAGGGTCGGCTCGGAGGGGATGAGTTCCGGCGGGAACTTGACGGTCAGCGCCGAGGGCGTCAGCGAGGTGGCGAACATCCAGTAGAGCGGCGCCACCGCGCCCAGCGCCAGCACCACCAGGATCGCCAGGATGACGATGGCGCCGACCGGCGTCGGCTTGACCGGATGGTCGGGGTCGCGCAGGAACGGGTCGATGCGGGCGCGCAGCACGCTCAGTACTCCACGTTCTGCCCGAGGAAGCGGAACTGGATGGCGGCCATGACGAAGGTGACGACGAACAGCACGATCGCCTGGGCCGAGGCGAGCCCCAAGTCGAAGCGCTGGAACGCCTCCTGGTAGATGCGGTACACCACCGTGGCGGTGGAGAACTGCGGGCCCCCTTGGGTCATGACGTACACCGACTCGAACACCTGGAAGGTGTGCACCGTGCCGGTGACGACGAGGTAGAGCAGCGTCGGGCGGATCAGCGGCAGGATCACCTTGGTGAAGATGGCGGGGCGCTTGGCGCCGTCGATCAGCGCCACCTCGTAGAGGTCGCGCGGGATGCGCGCCAGCGCCGCCGACAGCAACACGATGCTCGACCCGCCGCCCATCAGCACCTGCATCGCCATCAACGCGGGCAACGCTGTGTCGACGTTGCCGAGCCACGCGATCGGTTTCACCCCGAACACGCTCAACGCGGCGTTGAGCAGGCCGAAGGTGGGATGGTAGATCCACGCCCACACCAGCGAGATGATGATCGTCGAGGTGACGGCCGGCAGGTAGAACGCCGACTTGAAGAACGTCTGCAGCGTGCGGTTCATGGGGTCGAGCAGGTAGGCGATCAGCAGCGCCTTGCCGAGCCAGAACACCACCACTACGGCCGTGAACACGGCGGTGTTGCGCAGCGCGCGCCCGAACAGCGGGTCGTGCAGCGCGCGCTGGAAGTTCTCGAGGCCGATCCACGTCATGCGGGTCGGCCGCACCTCCATGAACGCCAGCACGAACGCGATCACGACCGGCAGCAGGAAGAAGACCGCGAACAGCAGCGTCTGCGGTGCCACGAACAGCATGCCCCAGGTGGCGGCGGAGCGGCTCGACGGCGACCCGCGGCGTCTGCGAGCGGGAACGACGGCGTTCTCACCCCGGCCGGGGGGCCGGGGTGAGAGGGGTGCGTTCGGTTGGGCGGCGGGTGTCAGCGCCACGCCGAGGTCAGCGGCGGCGCCGGGTGAGCGTCCGGCTCACCGGCCGAACACGGCCTGGTTGGCGGCGCGGACGAAGTCGTCGAGCGCCTGCTGGGGCGTCTTGCTGCGGCTGAGGGCGGCTTCCATGGCGGCCGTGAAGTGCTCGATCGCCGGGGTGGTGTCGATGCTGGAGGGGCCGTAGTACGGGATGCCATGGTCGATGGCGTTCTGGTACACGGACACTTCGGTCGCGACGTCCGCGATGTACGGCGTGACGGTGGAGAACTCGAGCTGCTCGTTGGCGGAGCGCCGCGCGGTGATGTAGAGCAGCGTCTCGAGCATCTTGGCGTTCTCGGTGTTGGTCAGGAAGCGCGCGAACTCCATCACCATGTCGCGGCGCGCCTGGTCCTTCTGCTGGAACACCAGGAAGCCGCCGGAGGTCTCGTACGCCACCGGCCCGACCTCGGGGTCGTGCGGGAACTGCGCGATGGCCACGTGCACGGGGTCGGCGATGCGACCCTCTTGGACGTAGCGGTCGATGCGACCGATCTCGTAGATGCCGCCGTAGCCCATGGCGGCGCGTCCCTGGTGGAGGTTGTCGATGGTGCCGTAGACGTCGAGCGCTTCGCCGCCGGTCGGAGCGTAGCCGTACTCGTAGATCAGGTCGACGATCAACTGCAGCGCGCGCACGCCCTCGGGCGAGTTCAGCACGAACTCGGTGCCGTCCTCGTTCAGCAGGTGAGCGCCGAAGCGGTGCATCCACGCCAGCATGTTGAGCGTGTCCTTGGCGGCGAAGGTGAGGGCGTAGACGTCGGTGGTGCCGTCGCCGTCGCGGTCGAAGGTGAGCTGCTCGGCCGCTTGCAGGAACTCGTCGATGGTCCACGAGCGGTCGGGCAGCGGCGGCAGCTCGACGCCGCGCTCGGCGAAGATGTCGGAGTTCAGCAGCATGGTCGAGCCCATGCCGTTGTTGGAGTTGTTCCAGGGCCAGATGTAGTGCTGGCCGTCGATGTTCCCCTTCGCGAGGGCGTAGGGGAGGAAGTCGGCACGGTCCTCGTCGGTGAGGTAGGCGTCGATCGGCTCGAGCAGGCCTTCACGCGCCCAGTCGGGGCTCCAGTCGAGGTCCTTGAGCACGTCCGGCGGGTTGCCGGCGAAGATCGCGGTGGTGACCTTCTCGCCGAAGCCGGCGTTCGGGACCAACTCGTAGGAGACGTTCACGTCGGGATGCAGCTCCATGAACTTCTCGCTCATGTAGCGGGCGTACTCCTCGCCGGTGGGGCTCTGATCGGCCGCCATGTCGGGCGTGACGATGCGCCACGGGTTGATCCACCACGTGATCTCCATCTTGGGTTGCGCCATGGCTGCGCTCGTCAGGGCGAACAGCGCGGCGAGGGCGAAGACAACGGGTCGTCGCATGTGCACCTCCAGGGGTCCGTCAGGGGTTGTCCTGACCTAAGGTATACCACTTCATTACCAGCGTGCCGCCACGAAGGGGCGAGCCCGCTGGGGCACGGCATCGGTACCGCTGTCGCTGCCCGCGTCCGCTTGCCTTACGCCACCGCCGACAACGCCTGAGCGATGATCTCCGCCCCGCGGTCGATCTCGTCTTGGTTCACGATCAGGGCGGGTGCGATGCGGATGACGTTGCCGCGCAGACCCCCCTTGCCGAGCAGCAGCCCGCGTTCGCGCGCGGCCGCCACGAAGGCGTTGGCACGCGCCGCATCGGGCTTCTTGCTGCCGTCCGGGGCGACCATCTCCATGGCCTGCATGAGACCCATGCCGCGCACGTCGCCGACGAACGGGTGCCGCTGCTGCAGGCGCTCGAGGTGGGCGCGCAGGCGCCTTCCTTGCACCTCGGCGTTGGTGGCGAGGTCGTGCTTCTCGATGTACTCGACGGTCGCCAGCGCCGAGGCCATCGCCACCGGGTTGCCGCCGTAGGTGGCGAGGGTCGGGTGATCGACCTTGGCGGCGATCTCCGGCGTGGTGACGGTGACGCCAAGTGGATAGCCGTTGGCGACGCCCTTGGCGAAGACCATGATGTCGGGCTGCACGCCCCAATGCTCGATGGCGCACAGGTGCTTGCCGGTCCGACCCCAGCCGGTCTGCACCTCGTCGATGATCAGCAGCCCGCCGGCCTCCTTGACGATCGGGAGGATGCGCTGGAAGTACTTCTCCGGCGCCACGATGAAGCCGCCCACGCCCTGGATCGGCTCGGCCATGAAGGCCGCGATGCGCCCTTCGGTGGTGGTGGCGATGACCTCCTCCACCTCGGCAACGCACAGGTCGAGGAACTGCTCTTCGCTCATCCCCGCTGGCCGGCGGTACGTGTAGGGGTTGCGCACGTGCTTGATGTAGCCGTCGATGACCCCGCCCGAGCGCCAGGGGCCGTGCGCGGTGACGGTCATCGCCGTCAGGGTGCGCCCGCTGTAGGCGTGCCGCAGCGCGATGACGTCGGGGCGCCCGGTGTACATGCGGGCGGTCATGATGGCGGTCTCGTTCGCTTCGCTGCCCGAGTTGGTGAAGAACGAGCTGGTCAGGTTGCCCGGCGTGATGGCGGCGATCTTCTCGGCGAAACGCACCATGATCTCGTTCAGGAACAGGGTGCTGGTGTGCCCCACCTTGCGCATCTGCGCCATGGCCGCGTCGTTCACCTCGTCGTTGGCGTGCCCGACCGAGACGGTCAGGATGCCGCCGAAGAAGTCGAGGTACTCGTTGCCATCGACGTCGGTCAGGTACATCCCCTTGGCGTGCGCCACGGCCAGCGGATGCTCGCCGTAGAGCAGCATCTTGCTCACGATGGGGTAGACGTTCCGTTTCTGGCGCTCGAGGATGGCCTGCGTCTTCGCCGACGTCGGGTCGATGAGGCCGCCGCTGTCTGGCTTCTTCTCGGTGATCATGGGGAAGCTCCGTTCCTGCGAGGGGTCGTGCGTCATGGTACTGCGTGGTGCCCCCGCGGCGCACGGTGGGGCGGCGTAGGGCGCACCGTCGTCGTACCGCCCGCGACGGAGGCGTACACTGCGTCACGGACGTGACGAACCTCCTTCCCGCCGTGACGCCGGGCGGTGTTGCCGGCGCCGGACCCGTTCCCCACCGCACGCCAAGGCCGGCGCCGGTCGGACGCCGAGAGGCAGGCCGCTCGTGCTGTTGGTGATCCTCGGCGGCCTGGCGCTCTTCCTGCTCGGGATCCAACGCATCTCCACCGCGCTCGAGACGCTCGCGGGATCGGCGGCCCGACGTTGGATGGCGGCCGCTACGCGCTCCCCGGTGCGCGCGCTGCTGACCGGCACCGCCGTGGCCGCGGCCACCCAGAGCGGCACGGCCACCGCCGTGACGGTGCTCGGGTTGGTGACGGGCGGCATCGTGGCGGTGCGCGAAGGGCTGGTGCTGTCGCTTGGCGCCAAGCTTGGCGCCACCCTCTCGATCCAGCTGGCGGCCTTCAACCTGGCCGACTACGCGCTGCCGATGATCGGGATCGGGTACTTGGTCACGTTGTGGCGCAACGGCCGTGGCGTGGGCGGGCTGGTGCTGGGCGCGGGACTGCTGTTCCTGGGGCTCGACGTCACCGTCACGGCAGTGGGCGGCCTGCGCGACAGCACCGCCTTCGCCATCCTGATCGAGACCGCCGAGGCGCAACCGCTGCTGGTCGCGTTGCTCGGCTTCGTGCTGGGCGCCGCGCTCTCGAGCGCCAACGGCGCAGCCGCCATCGCGCTCGGTCTGTTCGTGGCAGGCGCCATCAGCCTGCCCACGGCGGTGGTGCTGATCGCCGGCGGAAACGTAGGCAGCACCGTGCTGCCGATCCTCGTGTCGCGCACCTTCGACGTCTCCGCGCAGCAGGTGGCGTTCACCCACATGGTGGCGAAGGCGGCGGGGGCGTTGATGGTGGTGGCGCTGGTAGGACCGGTGTCGCAGGTGGTGGCGGCCATCGGGGGCGACGGCGCGCGGCAAGTGGCCAACGCGCACACCCTGTTCAACCTGGTGGTCGCGCTGCTCGGGGTGGCGTTCGCCGGCCCGCTGGCACGGTTGTCGCACGTGCTCGCGCCCGCTCACGAGGACGACTCGGCACCCAAGTACCTGCGGCCGGACGCCATCGCGCAACCGGCGCTGGCGTTGGCGTTCGCGCAGCGCGAGACGGTGCGCGTGAGCGACCAGGTGGCGGTGATGATGGAGCTCTCGGCGAACTACCTGCGCACCGGCAAGTGGGACACCGAGCCGATCGAGGCGCGCGAAGCGAAGGTGGACCGGCTCACGCTGCAGGTGGTCGACTACCTGGCGCGCATGCGGCGCGCCCACGGCGACGACCCGGCGTCCGAGCGTCTGATGCTGGTCGTCACCGAGCTCGAGCACATGGGCGACCAGATCCGGCGTCTCGCGCGGCGCGAAGGGCGGTTGAAGGAGACCGGCGTGGAGTTCAGCCGCGAGGGGCGCGCCGAACTGAGCGACACCGCCCAGCGCGTGGCGGAACGGATGCGGACGGCGTACACCGCCATGGCCACCGGCGACGCCAACATGGCGCAGACGGTGCTCGACGAGCGCCTCGCCTTCGTGGAGCACGTCGCCCGCATGCGCGTGGCGCACCTGGCCAGGCTCGAGGCGCAACTTCCCGAGTCGCGCGCGTCGAGCTCGCACCACCTCGAGGTGCTGACCTTGCTCCGCGACGTCGACGCCTCGGTGACGCGCGTCGCGGCCGAGGTGCTGGCGTCGCTCGGCAAGCTCCAGCGCACCCAGATCCGGCACCGGCAGCACGAGAGCCTCTCGGGGGGCGGCACGACCTCGGTGGTGGCGGAGACGTCGCCGGCGAGCACCGGCCGGCGCGAGGGCTCGACGTGATCGCCGCGACCGAACGCTTCGCGCAGGAGCACGCGTGAGCCCGGTCGACGAGCGCGCGGCGGCTGCCTACCCAGCGCCGCCGCACGTCTTCGCTTTGCATCTGGACGACGAGCTCGCGCTGCGCCTGCGCGAGCGCCACCACGCCGAGGAGTACTTCCGGCGCATCGACGCCGACCGGGCGCATCTCGCGCGCGCGTTCGCCTGGGGTTCCACGGCCACCCTCGAGAAGGTGCGCGGCTGGGTGGCGGCGGGTCTCGAGCAGTTCCGCGGCGGCGACGGCTGGGCTGCCGACCTGTGCTGGCGTGGTCGCGTGGTGGGGTCGATGCACCTGCACTTCCTCGATCGTGCCGGCGGCTCGACCGAGATCGGCTACTGGATCGCCAGCGCCTACGAGGGGCGCGGGTTGATCACGCGCGCGATCCGCGGCCTGTTGCGGCACTTCTACCTGGGTCGCGGCCTGGCGCACGTGAGCATCGGCCTCGACCCGCGCAACGCGCGCTCGTACGCGGTGGCCGAGCGCCTCGGCTTCCAGCCGGAGGCGGTGCTGCGGCGCGCTCACATCGGCGCGGACGGGAACCTGGCCGACCTGGCGTTCTTCGGTCTGCTGCGCGAGGAGTGGGAAGCGCGCCGCGGCCCCGACGAGCCGGATGCCCCGCTGCCCCTTCCGCGGTTCGCGCTGCGCGCCGGCGAGGAGGTCGAGGTCGCGTTGTTCGAGCGCGACGACATCGACCCGTTGGCGGCGTTGGTGGCGCAGAACCAACGGCACCTGGCGGCGTGGATGCCATGGGCGCAGGAGCCGTCCGTGGCGAGCATCCGCGCGTTCGTGGAAGGCAGGGCCCTCGCGGCGATCGCAGCAGCCGACGGCTTCGAGGCGGGGATCTGGTGGCGCGGCCGGCTGGTGGGCGCGGTCGGGGTGCACGACGTCTCGGCGTGGTCGCGCCGCGGGGCGATCGGCTACTGGATCGACGAGGGCGCGCAGGGCCACGGCGTCGTCACGAAGGCGGTACGCGCCGTGATGGCGCGCTGCTTCCAGCAACCGTTCTTCGACGGCCAACCGTTCCAGCGTCTCGACATCCGCGCCGACGTGGCGAACGCGCGCAGCCGCGCCGTGGCGGAGCGGCTCGGGTTCACCTACGAGGGGACGTTCCGGCGCGGCATGTTCAACGGCCGGGAGTACGTGGACCAGGCGGTGTACGGCATGCTGCGGGAGGAGTGGGCGGGACGGGGCTAGCGCGCAGCCAGGCCGCGACGAACCTGGGAGCCGTCACCGCTTCAGCGTCTGGGTCCTCCGCGTCAGCCGATCGACGAGGTCCTGCCGGAGCGTCACGCCCGATCCCGGCCCGGCGGGCACGCGCTGCACCCCGTTCACGGCCTCCAGCGCCTCCTCCACGATGTCCTCGTCCCAGTAGCGGCTCGAGCTGCTGGTGTCGCCCGGCATGGTGAAGTTCTCTAGCGTGCTGAGGTGCAGGTTGTGCGCGCGGCCGACCCCGCTCTCGAGCATGCCGCCGCACCACACCGGGGCGCCGAAGGCCTGTGCGATGTCGTGCACGCGGCGCGCTTCGCGGTACCCGCGCACGCGACCGACCTTGAGGTTGATCACCCGGCCGGCGCCGATCGCGAGCCCCTTGCGCGCATCGTCGGGCGAGTGGATGCTCTCGTCGAGACAGATGGCCGTGTCGAGCTGGGCCTGGAGCTCGGCGTGGTCGATCAGGTCGTCGTGCGCCAGCGGCTGTTCGATGTACGCCAGGCCGAACGCGTCCAGCTCGCGCAGCCGTGGGGCGTCGGTGAGGCGGTAGGCGCTGTTGGCGTCCACCGTCAGGTCTGCGTCCGGCAGCGCCGCGCGAACGGCCTCCACCATCTGCACGTCCCAGCCGGGTTCGATCTTGAGCTTGACGCGGCGATAGCCCTGCGCCACGCTCCGTTGCGCCAGTTCGACCGTCGCCTCGATGCTGTCCTGGATGCCGAGCGAGATGCCCACCGGGATGTCGCGCAGGCGCCCGCCGAGCAGCTGCCACAGCGGCACGCCGAGCGCGCGCGCCTGCGCGTCCCAGAACGCCATCTCGACCGCGGCCACCGCCATGTTGTGGCCGCGCACGAAGCGCAACTCGTGCAGGAGTTCCGCGGCGGTGGCGAACGAGCGCCCCAGCAGCTTCGGCGCGACGAAGTCCTGCAGCACGTGCCAGGCGGTGTCGGTGGTCTCGTACGCGTAGCCGGGGAACTCGCCAGCCACGCATTCGGCGACGCCCTCCTGGCCATCCGCGAACACCGACACCAGCAGGATGCGACGGTCCTGCTCGACACCGAAGCTGGTCCGGAACGGGAACTTGAGGCGGAGGGCGATCTCGCGGAGTTCGATGCGATCGATGCGCATGCGTTGCGTCCTTTCGCGGGGCGCGCAGGACGGCGCGCCCGGCAGCGGCACCATCCGCCACACGGTGAAGATACCTGGCCGGGCACTGGATGGCATCCCTCCGCCGGCGTCGGGGCGTCGGCGCGCGGACTAGGCTGGAGGGGAAGGGAGTCGACCGACATGGACGACAGGCCGAGCATCCTTGCCGCGGATCGCAACGAGGACGTCAACGGCGAGTTGGACGAGGCGCTCGACGAGACGTTCCCTGCCAGCGACGCGCCGTCCACGACCGTCCCGCACCTCGACCACGATGACGACGAGTGGGACGAGGACGAGGACGACGACTGGGACGAGGACGACGAAGACGACGACGACGAGGAAGACGAGGAAGACGACGACGAGGACGACTGGGACGACGAAGACGAAGACGACTGGGACGACGAGGACGACGAGGACGAGGACGAAGACGACGAAGACCGCTACATCCTCTGATCCCGACGCCCTGCCGCGAGGCCTCGGAACCCCCGAGGCGCACCGGCACATGCCGGTAGGGACTGGTGCGCGCTACCGGCCGCCGCTGCGCCCTCCGCTGCGTCCACCGCTGCTCCCACCGCGCGACGCGCGGTAGAGGGCGACGTACTCCTCGGGGGTGAGGAGCGCCAGTACTTCGGCGATGGCCTCCCACGGCACGTCGTCTTCCCGGCGGAACCGCACGCACGACTTGCCCATGTCGAGCTTCTTGCCGGCCGCCGCGAAGCCCTGCCGCAGCCGTTCGGCGGCGGCGGGGTCGGCGTAGACGCCCATCAGGTAGAGCGACACCTTCTGCTTCTGGTTCGCCAGCGCCACGATCCCGAGCGGCTGGCCGTTGTACGTGTCGGCCAGGACGTCGCGCGGAACGTACCAGCCGATCATCCCGTACTGCATCCCTTCCTCGTACCCCGGGGGGAGATGCGCGGCGACGTGATCGCGCAACCTTCGCACGAACGCGCGCCGCTCTTCCGGTAGTTCGGTGAGGTAGGCCTGGACGGTCGATGCTTCGCTGCGCACGGTGTCAGCCTACGGCATAGGGTGGTCAACCGGCGCCTGCCACCCCACGTGGCCCGTCGGTGGCCAGGCGGACATCCGTCCCGGCGGTGTTGCCGTACACTTGGCCTCACGGACCCCACCCCCCTAGGGAGGCGTCCCGACAGCCAACAGCGCGAAGGGTCAGCCCTCGCGCGGAACGAAGGGGCATCATGACGGAACTCAAGATCGAAGGCATGACCTGCCACCACTGCCAGGCCTCCGTCAAGAAGGCGCTCGAGAAGGTAGCGGGCGTGCGTTCGGCCGACGTCGACCTCGCCCATGGCACCGCCAAGGTCGAAGGTGCCGCCGACATCGCGGCGCTGATCGCGGCCGTGGAGGACGAGGGGTACCGCGCCTCGGCGCCGGTGGCATGACCGAGGCGCCCACGTCGGCGGTCGCCGCCATCGCGGGCGGTCATGACCACGCCCTCCATCTCGACCCGGCCACCCGCCTCGACGCCCAGCGCCGCCTGAAGAGCGTGCGTGGGCACGTGGAAGGCGTGCTGCGCATGCTCGAGGACCCCGGCGTGTACTGCGTCGACGTCCTCAAGCAGGTCAGCGCCGTACAGGGGGCGTTGCGCAAGGTGAGCGACGCCGTGCTCAAGGCGCACATCCGCGACCACGTCGCGACCGCCGCCCAGCGTGGCGACGCCGAGATGTTGGTCGACGAGTTGATGGAGGCACTGAAGTACAAGGCGTGACGCGCCTAACGCGGTGCGCCTCGCGTGCTTGGCCGGCGCGTTCCCCCGTGAGGGCTTCGATGGACCAAGCTACCGCTCCTTCCCCGTCTCCCGGCGGCGGCGCCCGCGACGCGCACGCCTCGCCCGCGGCCCCGGCTGCGGCGGCCGCCACGCTCCGCGTCGGCGTTCGCGGCATGACCTGCGCCAGTTGCTCGGCACGCGTCGAGCGTGGCCTCGGCAAGGTCGCCGGCGTGGCGCAAGCCAGTGTCAACCTGGCCACCGAGCAAGCCACCGTGGTGTTCGACCCGGCCGTGGTGGGCGCCGACGCGCTGCTCGCGGCGGTGCAGGGCGCCGGGTACGAGCCGATCGTGGCCGAGCTCGACCTCAGCGTTCGCGGCATGACCTGCGCCAGTTGCGTGGCGCGCGTCGAGCGCGCCCTCGCTCGCGTCGACGGGGTCCTCGACGCGAACGTCAACCTCGCCACCGAGCGCGCCAGCGTGCGCTACCTCCCGGAGGTGGCCCGCCCCTCGCTGATGAAGGAGGCCGTGCGGGACGCCGGGTACGAGGTGATGGACGTCGAAGGAGCCGCCAAGCGCGAGGACGTCGAGCGCGCCGCGCGCGAGGAAGAGCGGCGCAAGCTGCGGCGCTCGTTGCTGTTCGCGGCCGCCCTGGCCATCCCCCTCTTCGTGGCCGAGATGGGCGCCATGCTCGTCCCACCGTTCGGCGCCTGGCTCCATGGCATCGTCGACCATCAGGTGCGCCTGGTCGTCATGTTCGTCCTGGCGACGGCGGTGCAGTTCGGCCCCGGCCTGCGCTTCTACCGCAAGGGTTGGCCCGCCCTGAGGCGTGGCGCGCCCGACATGAACTCGCTCGTCGTGATCGGCACCAGCGCCGCTTACGGCTACTCGGTCGTGGCGACGTTCCTGCCCGGACTGCTGCCGGCCGGGGCGGTACACGTCTACTACGAGGCGTCGGCGACGATCGTGACCCTGATCCTGCTGGGGCGGTACCTCGAGGCGGTGGCCAAGGGGCGCACCGGCGAAGCGATCCGCGCGCTGATGGCGCTGCAGCCACGCACCGCGCGCGTGGCGCGGGGTGAGCAGGAACTCGACATCGCCGTCGAGGACGTGCGGGTGGGCGACATCGTGGTGGTGCGGCCGGGCGAACGGTTGCCCGTCGACGGCCGGGTGGTGACGGGTTCGTCCTTCGTCGACGAGTCGATGATCAGCGGCGAGCCGATCCCGGTGGCGAAGGGCGCCGGGGACGAGGTGGTGGGCGGGACCATCAACACCACCGGCTCGTTCCGCTTCGAGGCCACCAAGGTCGGCGCCGACACCGTGTTGGCGCAGATCGTGGCCATGGTGGAGGCGGCGCAAGGCGCCAAGCTGCCCATCCAGAGCCTGGTCGACAAGGTCGTGACGTACTTCGTGCCGGCGGTGATGGGCGTCGCGGCCGTCACGTTCGTGGCGTGGTTGGCGTTCGGGCCGCGACCGGCGCTGACCTTCGCGCTGGTGAACATGGTCGCGGTGCTGATCATCGCCTGTCCCTGCGCCATGGGCCTCGCCACGCCCACCTCCATCATGGTCGGCACCGGCAAGGCAGCGGAGATGGGTGTCTTGTTCCGCAACGGCGCCGCGCTGCAGAGCGTCGGCGCGGCGAACGTCGTCGCACTCGACAAGACCGGCACGCTCACCAAGGGACGGCCCGAGCTTACCGACGTGATCGTCGCGCCCGGTGCCGGGGTGCCCGAGGACCAGCTGCTGGCGTGGGTGGCCGCCGTCGAGGCGCCGTCCGAGCACCCCTTGGCCGGGGCGTTGGTGCGCGCCGCCGCCGAGCGCGGCCTGACTCCCGTCGCCGCGACCGCGTTCGAGGCGGTTCCCGGCTTCGGCGTCAGCGGCACCGTGGAGGGCCGGCGGGTGCACGTGGGAGCGGCGCGGTTCCTCGAGCGCCTGGGGGCCGACGCAGGCGGCCTCGGAAGCGCGGCGGCGCGGGCGGCGGACGAAGGCAAGACGGTCATGTTCGTGGCCGTGGACCCGGGCGTCGATGGCGCCGAGGTCGCGGCGCGTGCGGTGGCCATGCTGGCGGTGTCCGATCCGGTCAAACCGACCTCGCCGCAAGCCGTCGCTGCGCTGCACCGGTTGGGGCTCCGGGTGGCGATGATCACCGGCGACGACGCCCGCACCGCGCACGCCATCGCTGCGCGGCTGGGGATCGACGAGGTGCTGGCCGACGTCCTGCCCGACGGCAAAGCCGCGGCGGTGCGCGCGCTGCAGACCGAAGGCCGCAAGGTGGCGTTCGTCGGCGACGGCATCAACGACGCGCCGGCGCTGGCGCAGGCGGACGTCGGCCTAGCGATCGGCAGCGGCACCGACGTCGCCATCGAGTCGGCCGACGTGGTGCTGATGTCGGGTGACCTGCGCAACGTGCCGAACGCCATCGCCCTGTCGAACGCGACGCTGGCGAACATCCGCCAGAACCTGTTCTGGGCGTTCGCGTACAACGTGGTCTTGATCCCGCTGGCGGCGGGCGTGCTCTACCCGAGCCTCGGGGTCCTGCTGTCCCCGATGATCGCCGCCGCCGCCATGGGCATGTCGAGCGTGTTCGTGCTCAGCAACGCGCTCCGTCTGCGCCGCTTCCGCCCGCCGATGACGGCGGAGGTCGGGCAGGTGCGCGAACCGAGGCGGCGCGCCGAGGTAGCCCCGGCATGAACGACGGTGGGAACGACGGAGGGCAGCCTGGTATGAACCCCGGCATGAACCCCGACACGCTCTTCGTCATCGGCCCGAAGGACGGCTTCACCCCGGCGGTGGGCGCCATGGCCGCGCAACTGGAGGTGGCGCGGCACTTCCTCGTGCGCGCTACCCAGGGCCTCACCGTCGAGCAGCTCGACGCGCCCCCCGGCGCCGCGGTCAACACCATCGGCGCCATCCTGCGGCACCTGAACGCCGCCGAGCGGATGTTCCAGGTGATCACGTTCGAAGGGCGGCGCTTCGACGAGGAGGAGAGGGTGCGCTGGTGGCCCGACTTCACCTTCGAGCGCTCGGCCGAGCCGCGGGGCGTGGGCGTCGGCGCCTACCACCAAGCGCTGGCCGAGACGCGCGCCCTCACGCATGCCGGGATGCGTCAGCGGGACGACGCCTGGCTGGTCACGCCCACCACCTTCTTCGGTCGGCCGGCCAACGTGCACTACCACTGGACGCACTACCTGATGGACGAAGCGCGGCACACGGGTCAGATCATCCTGGCGCGCAAGCACCTGATCGCGGGTGCAGATCCGGAGTTCGAACCGTACCGGTGAGGGCGGCGTCCTGCTGGACCCTCGGCGCGCTCAGAAGCCGACGGCGTGCCCGTCCTTGCGATGGTCCGACCCGGCGACGTACCCATCGCCGTTGTCGAGCCGCTGGATGATCTGCGCGCCGCCGAAGGCGAACGACTCCTCGGGGGTGCTGCGCTTCACCTCGTGGCCGCGGTCGCGAAGCTCGTCCAGCACCTCGGACGACCAACCCGGCTCGAACGACACGTTCCGCCCGGAGAGCACCTGCCAGCGCGGCGCGTCGCTTGCCGCCTGCGGGTTCTGCCCGTAGAGCACCATGCGCACCACCATCTGCATGTGCCCCTGCGGCTGCATCGGTCCGCCCATCACGCCGAGGCTTGCCAGCGGCGCCCCGCCGCGCGTCAGGAAGCCGGGGATGATGGTGTGGTACGGCCGCTTCCACGGCCCGACCCGGTTCGGGTGCCCTTCGTCCAGCACGAAGCCGGCGCCTCGGTTCTGCATGCTGATGCCCGTGCCGGGCACCACCACGCCGGAGCCGAACCCGTAGTAGTTTGACTGGATGTACGACACCATGCGCCCCGCCGCGTCGGCGGCCGCGAGGTAGACGGTGCCGCCCGGCTTCGGCGTCCCGTGCCCTGGGTCGCCCGCCCGCGCGGGATCGATCAGGCGGGCGCGCTCGGCGAGGTAACCGTCGTCCAAGAGCGCACCGACGTCGACGTCCATGGCGCAGGGGTCGGCGACGTAGCGATGGGCGTCGGCGAAGGCGAGCTTCATCGCCTCGATCTGCAGGTGGGCGAAGTCGGCCGAGTCGACGGGAGCGTCGGCCAGCGGATGGTGCCGGAGGATGCCGAGCGCCAGCAGCGCCGCCAGCCCCTGGCCGTTCGGCGGGATCTCGTGCAGTTCGACGCCGTGGAAGGCGGTGGAGATGGTGTCCACCCAGTCGGCGCGGTGGTTGGCGAGATCATCCAGCGCCAGCGTGGCGCCGTGCTTCTGGGCGTCGGCGACCATCGCCTCGGCCAGCGCGCCACGGTAGAACGCCTCCCCCTTGGTCTCGGCGATGGCAGCGAGCGTGCGTGCCTGCTCGGGGAAGCGCCAGGTGTCGCCCGCGCGCGGCGCCTTGCCGCCGGGCAGGAACGCCGCCACGAAATCGGGGTGCTCGGCGAACACCGTCTCCGCCGTGCGCCATCCGCGCGCCACCAGCGGCGACACCGGGAAGCCGCCCTCGGCGTACCCGATGGCGGGCTCGAAGAGCGCCTCGAACGGCAGCGCGCCGAAGCGCTCGGACAGCGCCACCCACGCCGAGACGGCGCCGGGCACGGTGACGGCCTCCCAACTGCGCAACGGCACGCGCTCCTGCCCGGCGAACCGCTCGGCGGTGTACGCCGCCGGAGAGCGCCCGGACGCGTTCAGGCCGCGCAGCTCGCTCCCGTCCCAGACGATGGCGAACGCGTCGGCGCCGATGCCGTTGCCGGTCGGCTCGAGCACCGTCAAGGCGATGGCGGTGGCGAGCGCGGCGTCGACGGCGTTGCCGCCGCGGTCGAGCATGCGCAGACCGGCCTGGGCAGCCAGCGGCTGCGAGGTGGCGACGACGTTGCGCGCCATCACCGGCTGGCGGACGGACGGGTACGGGAGATCGGGGGAGAACGGGGGCACGAGGGGCTCCTTGGCGGGGTGCGTCAGCGCGAGGCGTCGCGGGGGGTGGAGGGGGGCGGTCCGTCGGTGGACGGGGTGTCGGGAGGTTCGGCGGCCGCTTCGGGACGCGCCGCGGAGCTCCCCTCGGCCCCGTCGCGCTCCGCCTCGTCGAACCAGGCTTGCCAATCCCACGAGCTCTTCAGCACGTCGGCCAGTTGCAGCGTCTCGGTGCCCACCACGTCGGGAGCCACGCGTGGCACCTCGATGGTCACGAACTCGTGCAGCGCCCGCATGTCGCGGTGCAGCGTCTGGATCACGATGTCGGCCGAACCGAACGAGGTGCCCACGAACCGCACGTTGGGCAGCGCGGCCAGCGTACGCGCCACGCGCTGCACCGAGCCCGGTCGGGTGCGCACCAGGGTGATCGCGGCGGTGGTGACGCCGAGCTTCAGCGGATCGCCGACGGCGGTGATGTGGATCAGGCCGGACTCGGACAGCCGCGCCACGCGGGCGCGAACCGTCGCCTCCGCGACGTCGAGGTCGCGCGCGATGTCGCGGTACGGGCGCCTACCGTCCGCCTCCAGCGCGACGATGATCCGCTTGTCCAGGTCGTCGAGTCGCATCGCCCTCCTCGCCTTCCGTTGCGCCGGCCAGCTTCGTCGTCCCCGCGTTGCTGCCTCGGCACGGCAGCGTTAGCGGGCAAGACGTTGGGTGAGCATACATCACCGTCGGCCACAACGTGCGCAATGCGCAGCCATCACTGCCAGAAGTGTTGACGATGCGCAGCATCTCGTATTACTGTCTGCGCAAAGCGCGAACCAAGGGAGGGTGGTCCACCGGCCGGTGGACCGCGTCGACCCCGAGCGCGCCGAAGGAGGGGCAGCATGAGAAAGTCGGTCGTTCGCCGCTTGATCGCGACGCTGTTGCTAGGCGTCCTCGGCTCCGCCCTCGCTCAGGTGACCGTTCGGGTCGGCCTGGCCGAGGACCCCGACATCCTGGACCCGGACCTGGGCCGGACCTACGTCGGGCGCATCGTCTTCGCCAGCATCTGCGACAAGCTCTTCGACATCACCCCGACGGCGGCGGTCATCCCGCAACTCGCCACCGGCTACACCACCTCCGATGATGGCCTCACGGTCACCATCGACCTGCAGCCGAACGTGCGGTTCCACGACGGCACGGTGATGGACGCCGAGGCGGTCAAGTACAACCTCGAGCGGTCGAAGAACCTGCCCGGCTCCAACCGCGCCAGCGAACTGGCGCAACTCGAGTCGGTCACCGTGGTCGACGCCGACACCGTCGAGTTGCACCTGAGCCAGCCGTTCGCCCCGCTGATCGCGCAGCTGGCCGACCGCGCCGGCATGATGGTGTCCCCCACGGCTGCCGAGGCGGCCGGCGAGAACTTCGGCAACGGGCCCGTGTGCGCCGGCCCCTTCCGCTTCGTGGAGCGCGTGGCACAGGACCGCATC